>CAUZBD010000022.1:0-12105 GCA_963577795.1 Planctomycetota bacterium
CAACGGCGGTCAGGCGAGACTCTACGGTGGTGGAGGTGATAACCGAGATGGCATCATCGGCGGCAACTTCTGGGCTCCACTCTCCCATAGCGTTGCCGTGGACGGAAATTTTGGCTATCTGTTCTCGGGAAAGCAGGGAAGCGTAGGACCAGGACTTCCTGCCGGCGCACGTCCGTCCCGGCGATCGCTCTATGATGCCTACGGGGTGAGCGTCAATATTGCCTGGTATCCTCACTGTAGAGCACGCATATCCAGTCGCTCCGCCTATCGCGCTCTATTCCCGGTCGCCAACAATGGCACCTTCTTCGTCAGTCGTAGACGTGACTACTAACACGTATTCCAGGGGGTTGGGGCGTAAAAGAAGAGCTCGGTGGTTCGTCCCACCGAGCTCTTTCTTGTTTTGCGGCCTGTGTCGCAGTTTCAACTGAGGCCCTCAAAGTTGCGCTATTTCACCCAGTTGGTCGTGGATGATTGCCAGCATTGGCATTAGTGTTGAAAACCAAACATGAAAAATGACCACCCCACACCAAATATCCAAACGAATTCGACCGGGCCGGAGCGTTAAAATGTGGCAAACCAGCAGTATTTCTTCTTCAATCGTTAGAGTTTGACACCATCCAGTCCGGATCTTCGGTTCGCCCGCAAATATCGGTTCATTAGTCTGAACTCCACCTCTCGAGAGGGTCGATAGCAGAATTGGCAAAGGGTACTTGGGCCTGTATCTGCTCGCGGCCTAACCGGTCACGAGCGAGCAATCGGGCGGAGCACTCTCTGCACCCACCCACGTGTTGGTTAGATGCTAGCACGATGTCGCTCACAATCACGCGAAAAGAATTAGATTCCTCATTCAGGGAATGGAGTATTCGTCATGAGACTTATTAAAATTTCTTTTGCCTTTGCGATTGTCGGCTTGGTCGGCACGGGCAATGCATTTGCTCAGGCGCAAGTGCCTACACCGGTCGATCAGACTTCTTTCAACTACGATAGCTACTATGCCACAGAGGCTGTTGCTCAGCCACGTGAAGACGAAGGGCCCCTCGGACCGTCCGGGCCTCCTGTCGACGTGATGGACAACGATTATTCCGGAGAAGACGGTCGCTATGCTCCGATGCCCGGACTCAACTGGGGCGTCGATTGCGGCTGTAGTGAAGAATTGGATTGCGGTCCCATGTCGACCCTCCAATGCTGCGAAAATTGCTGGGGTCTCAACTATGGTGGTTGGCTCTCCGGTGGTTTCACCGCGAACAACTGGGGCAACACGACGATGCTCGGTAACTCGCAGCTTCCCCTAAACAACGACCCGCACCTTAACCTGAACCAAGCTTGGGTCTGGTTCGAGCGTGAAGCCGATAACGGCGGCTGCGGCTACGACTGGGGTTACCACGTCGACGTCATGGCTGGTGTCGATGGCCCGGACACGCAAGCATTTGGCGGACCTGGCTGGGACAGCACCTGGCAGTGGGGCAACGGCGGCTACGGTGCGGCCATTCCGCAGGCCTATCTGTCAGTCGCCTACGATGATTTTACTGTCATCCTCGGTCACTTCTACACCATCATGGGTTATGAAGTGATTCCGGCTCCTTATAACTTTTTCTACTCACATGCGTACACGTTTGCCTACGGCGAGCCGTTCACCCACACCGGTTTCCTCGCTGAGTGGTCCTATTCCGATCAGTTAACCCTCTACGCAGGTTGGACGGACGGTTGGGATGAAGGCTTTCAGTTCGGTGCCAACCACTCCAGTACCTACCTTGGTGGTGTGAACTGGAACAGTGCCGACGAACGCACGAGTGTGACCTGGACCTGCAATACGGGCGACTGGGGCAAAGGTGCCAACATTCACCCGAACCAAACCACTGGTCCGACGACGATGTCCGAAGGGCGAATTTACGCTCAAAGCTTTGTAGTCCAACAGCAGATTGCGAGCAATTGGACCTACGTCTTCCAGACAGACTACGGTTACAACACAACGCAGGATACCACACCAGCCGCACCCGGTAATCCAAATCCGGAAGATACGCAGTGGTACGGTGTGAACAATTATCTGTTCTACAACTTCAACTGCTGCTGGGCTGCCGGTATCCGTGCTGAGTGGTTCTCGGATCCAAACGCCGCTCGTGTTGATCGTGCTGGCTTAAATGGTGCGAATAGATTTGCAGACCGTGCCAACTACTATGAAATTACGGCGGGTGCCAACTGGAGGCCCAACAATAATTTCCGTCTGCGACCAGAAGTTCGCTACGACTGGGCGAGCGGCATGACGCAGGGCACGGGTCAGCGATTCGATCCGAGCGGTGGTGCTTATGACCACGCCGATCTCTGGACGTTCGGTATCGATGCAATCTGGATGTTCTAATTCAAATTGCAAACGACTCTACCTGAATGAGAATTTACGTACCGCCCACACATCCGTGTGGGCGGTACTTTTTTTATAGCTCTGCAATTCGCGTATCGCCTAATGGATTCTTCTAGAAATAATCTCTCCGCTAGGTCAATACATTCAGAAAAGGCTGCATGACTTCCCTTCAGTCGTTTTAGAATTGATCCTCGCCATGGTAGCGCCGCGCATGTTTCACCGATTCGCTGTTTGGAAGCACAGTCTATGCCTTGTGCTTTTAAGTGCGATTTTTCTTAGCGACAAATGCGCCCACGATGTGTGCGGCGCGGCTCCTTCTATCCCGCTACCGTTGCTCAACTGGGAATTTGAAGATGCGACGGCAGAAGAAGTGAGCCGAGGCTCGGTGTGGACGCTGCAAGATCGCCAATCCGGTTCGCCGGTTGCTTTTGGTGGCTGGTTTTCCGGAGGACTGACCACCAACAACTGGAACAACCGGACGATGCTCGGCAACTCGCAACTTCCCTTCAATAATTCTCCCAACCTGAACATGAATCAGGCATGGTTGTGGTTCGAAAAGGAGGCCGATACAGAGGATTATGGATTCAATTGGGGATTTCACGTCGATCTGATTGCGGGCGTCGATGGGCCCGATACGGAGGCCTTTGGCGGACCGGGTTGGGACAGCACCTGGCAGTGAGGAAGTGGTCAGTACGGTGCGGCCGTTCCACAAGCGTATGTGCAGCTTGCAATCAGTCGGTTTTCGATCATTTTGGGGCACTTCTACACGATCCTCGGATACGAACAGGTCCCCTCCCCCTACAACTTTTTCTATTCGCACAATTACACGATGGCTTACGGAGAGCCATTCACACAAACCGGGGTGTTGTGTGAATATCCGCTGACCGAATCGATCACATTACTTGGAGGCTGGACAAACGGATGGGACCAGGGCTTCCAGTTCGGTGCAAACGGCTCGAGTACCTTTCTTGGCGGCATCCAGTATGAAAGTGCTGACGAGAGGACAAGCATCATGTGGTCGACCAGCGCGGGCTATTGGGGCGATGGCGCGGTGATCCACTCGGGCGGGGTCGGTGGTGGCCCTACTACTATGGACAACGGGAATATTTTTGATCAAAGTTTTGTCTGGCAGCAGATGATCGCTAAAAATTGGACCTACGTTTTTCAAGCCGATCTCGGACTCAATTCGGAAACGACCCAAGTGGCGGGAACGAGGAACACCGAGTGGTACAGCCTGGTGAACTATTTGTTTTACAACTTCAACGATCATTGGGCCGCCGGGATACGCCTGGAGTGGTTTTCCGATCCCCAGGGTGTACGCGTCGATCGCGCGAATTTGAACCAGCTGAATGCCCAAGGTCAGACGATTCCCGCACTCAACCGCGCCAATTATTGGGAAGCAACGATCGGCTTTAACTGGAGGCCCAACAACAACTTCCGCTTGCGGCCAGAAATTCGCTACGACTGGGCCAATGGGATGGGCACCAACCCCGGCTGCCGCTTCGACCCGCTGGGCAACGCGTATCGCCAGGCGAACCTTTGGACTTTGGGCATCGATGCCCTCTGGCTGTATTAGGGCTCTCTGGCTCTGTAGCGCACCTTCTGCACCGTGCAACGCTGCCTCAATGTGCAACCGCTGCCCGTTTACTCAGCAGCCGACTCCCGGCAGCCGGTCTTTCTGAGCCCTCTCCTAGCCGAACGCGTCGCAAGGAAGCCCCCACTTACCGAGATTTGTGCCCAGGACGGCACTCTTTGCCGGCAGTGCTAGCAAATTGGCACGGCTTTTGCTTACAAACCCCACGGACCTTTTTGGTCTGCAGGGCAGGAACCCGTGGCTTGGAGTTGGGGGTGAGGACTACGCTGCATCCTTCTGAAATCCTTCTGAACAAGGGCTTTGAAATGAAAAATTTGATGGGGCGGTTGTCCCACGGGTATTGTGTCCGCTGGGCGGCTGTGGGGCTGATTGTGGCCTTGGTGGGAATGAGTATGGGATGCTCCCTGGCGGTTGCTGCTGATGCAACTGCAGCCACACCGGAGCAGGAAGCAGCCTACACCTTCAATACCATTGTGATGTTTGTATGTGCAGTGCTGGTTCTCTTTATGCAAGCCGGATTTGCGATGCTTGAAGTCGGCATGAACGCCGCTAAAAACACGATCAATATTCTCTTCAAAAATGTGATGGACCTTTCGGTCGGTGTCCTCCTCTTCTTTTTCGTCGGCTTCGGTCTGATGTACCCCGGCGCGGACTACGAGGGAGAATGGTTTGGTTTCGGGTCCAGCGGAGTGGGAGGCATGGGGATAGAGGCTAAAAATGACGAGAGTTTAGTCGGCAGTGATACCCCGTGGTCACCAAGTGCAGACTTTCTTTTTCAAGTTGCGTTTGCCGCAACAGCAGCGACCATCGTCTCTGGAGCCGTCGCCGGCCGGATGCAGTTCAAATCGTATCTGATCTACAGTGCGGTGCTCACGGGATTCATTTATCCGATCAGCGGCATGTGGAAGTGGGGAGGCGGTTGGCTCGACGCGATGGGCTTTCAGGATTTCGCCGGATCGGTCGTCGTCCATGCCGTGGGTGGCTTTGCGGGACTGGCAGGTGCGATTGTGTTGGGTCCTCGCATCGGCCGCTTTGTCCAGGGGAAGTCGGTTGCCATGCCGGGCCATAACATTACGTTTGCCGCTCTAGGCGTGCTGATCCTCTGGGTCGGCTGGTATGGTTTTAATCCAGGAAGCCAGCTCACGTACTGGGGAGCTTCCAACGCCAATGCCACGGCCTACATTGCCGTAACCACGACCTTATCGGCCGCTGCCGGCGCGGTGGCCGCCATGATTGTTGGCTGGGTCCTGTTCCGCAAACCCGATGTGACAATGGCCCTCAATGGTGCACTCGCCGGTTTGGTCGGAATTACGGCCAACTGCGATCAGGTCGCGCTCTGGGCTTCGATTGTCATTGGACTCGTCGCGGGTCTTTTGGTGGTCGTCGGCATTGTGTCGCTCGACAAGCTATCGATCGATGATCCGGTGGGAGCCTGGCCGGTGCACGGCTTGTGCGGTATCTGGGGCGGGCTCGCCACGGGTATCTTCGGCACCGCAGAGGGAGTCTCTTTTGTCACACAACTGATCGGTACTGCGGTGATTTGTGCCTGGGCATTTTTCACAATGTTGATCCTGTTTGGAATCCTCAAAGCCATAGGGCTCTTGCGGGTATCGGCAGAGGAAGAGACCCGAGGACTGGACATTAGCGAGCATGGAATGCACGCATACCCGCAAAGCCAACTCATGGAAGACCATGTCTCTCCAGTAGGCACCTAAGGGAGGTTTACCAGGAGACAGCGACTTTGCTTTGGAATCCAGAAGGATACCCCAACGGTTCGGGTGGGCACTCCGCCTCGCTCGCCCGAGCCAGGGGTATTTTTTCGGTTCCTTTGCTTTTGCTGCCAGTGCCTCCGGTGGCTAACTTTGAGGTCTTGTCGGCCAGAGACTCCAGGGCTAGGATCGGGAGCACAGGCTTTTCGCGGCCAGTTCCCGGTTCACTCGCACTAATTTCCGCATGAAACTGATCGTCGCCATCATTCAGCCCAATCGTCTTGAAGCGGTCAAAACAGCCCTCACACAGGTTGAAGTATTTCGACTCACGCTGATGGACGTGCAAGGATTCGGTCGACAGAAGGGGCATACCGAAACGTATCGCGGTCACGATCTGGCCGTGAATCTTCTGCGAAAAGTCCGGCTTGAAATTGCCGTCAACGATGCATTTGTCGAACCCACGATTGAAGCGATCGTGGAAGGCGGTCGTACCGGACCGCAGGGTGAAATCGGCGACGGCAAGATTTTTGTCCTCCCGATGGATGATTGTGTCCGCATCCGGACAGGCGAGCGGGGTAGCGAAGCGATCTAGCAATCCCGCGAAGCGATCTAGCAAGGATCTACTCTTCAAGAAAACCTTTCCGTCGCGGGAAATAATGGCAAAGCGCGATCCCCAGAAAATAAAGTCCCGAGAGCGGCATGGCCATCGCCAGCATACTGATTGGATCCGCTGGGGTCAGCACCATCGAAATCACAAAAATCACCAACACCGCCATGCGCCATTTTGCTAAATAAACCCTCACACTCAAAATACCGATCCGCTCCAAAAACAGCATCGCCAGCGGCAACTGGAAACTAAGTCCGAAACCGAGGGGGAGGAAAATAGCAAAACTCAACCACTCGCTAATCCGTGGATCGGGATCGATGCCCAAATCCGCATTGAACGCAAACAGAAATTTCAAGATGATTGGAAACACACCGAAGAAACAAAAAAAGGCGCCCGCCAAAAACAGCCCGAGACTAAGGGGTAGAAAAATATGGACGTAGCGTTTCTCATGCGAATAGAGCCCTGCGGCAACAAAGGACCAGACAAAGTAAAAGATCAGCGGACTAGCCAGGACGAAGCCGGTCACCACCGCGGCCTTCAGCCAAATCATAAATGCTTCGGTAGGACTGAGTGATTTGACGCTCATCCGCTCGTCATCGTCCATCGGCCGCCAGACAAAAAATGGCACCAAATCACTTACCGAAAGATGCGCTTCGTTCGATGCGGGTAGCCCGGCCCCGCCTGATCCGGGCGTTACAGACTCCGCTTTCTCACTTGTGGGCGGCTGTTTCGCCGCTTGGGGCTTCTGTTCCGGCGCAGTGATCCCCAATTCGCTCCTAACGGCACTCGGATGCACGAAGTACATCCTATAAATGTAATGCTGGCGGTCTACAAAGTCTTCGACTTGGGCAATGCTGTAGGGAATCGATTGACCACTCGCTTCTCGCTCCTGGACGAACGCTTGGTAGTGGATCACCGCCTCGGATTGATAATAACCCTGCAGGCTTTCTTCGAGCGGTCCGTTCACTACCCGAACCACCCAATCTGAGAAGGCAAGTCCGATCACCGTTCCAACCACCAGACACAGCAATGACCGGATAAGACAACGACGTAACTCCTCGAGGTGCTCCCCAAAAGTCATCGTGCTGTCTGCAAACAAATCTTCGCTACGTGATGATTCTGCCATAACGGGCCAGGCCTACCGGGTGCACAAAAAGAATCGAAAAGAATATATCTCTGCCCACCCTCTTATTTACCGCGATCCGTCCAATTCCACTCCTCTTGGACTGGACAGGGGTTTCTTTCCTCGCATGTTCGATCATAACAGCGGGAAAGAGTCGCAACAACTCATTGCCTGATAACCAGTTCCACGTCAACAAGGAAACGTGTGCCGATGGGCAGCGAAAAACAATCCGTACTCTACCCGCTCCGCTTCGAACCACTTTTCAAACGGCACCTTTGGGGAGGTCGTCGACTGGCGACCGAACTCGACAAGCTGATTGGTGAAGGAGACGACTATGCAGAGAGTTGGGAGATTGTCGACCACGGTGCAGACCAAAGCGTTGTCTCCGCTGGGCCGCTGGCAGGAACAACGCTCGCACAATTGGTTGCCAAACAGGGAGAACCACTGCTCGGTGTAGATTACCCGCAAACGGGATTTCCCCTCCTGTGGAAATTTCTCGATGCGCACCGAGTCCTTTCAGTCCAGGTCCACCCAAACGATGCACAAGCGACTCTCTTGGTTCCTCCAGATCGTGGGAAAACGGAGGCGTGGATTGTGCTGGCAGCCGACAAAGGAAGCGTCCTCTACGCTGGCCTTTCGGCCGGTGTGGATCGGGAAAGATTGACGCAAGCGATCGAGGAAGGGGAAAGCGAAAGTTGTCTGCACCGCTTGGAACCGGTTGCCGGTGACTGCATTTATATTCCGGCCGGTACCGTCCACGCCCTGGGAGGGGGTCTCTTGATTGCAGAAATCCAACAGGCGAGCGATACAACCTATCGGCTTTACGACTGGAATCGAGTCGGACCGGATGGCAGGCCGCGACCATTGCATATCGAACAAGGTTTAGATGCCATCGATTTTTCCCGCGGTCCCGTTGAGATTCAGCAGTCGCAACCGACCGCGATTGAAGAAATTGAAAGACTAATCACCGGAGATCAATTCACGATAGATCGCTGGCATTTCGATCAGCCGCTCCCGGTGGGTGGAGATGGGAAATGCCATCTTCTTTCCACGCTGCGGGGCGCCGTTGAAATCCCCGGAGATGTGCCGGGCAAGTCGCTCCGGCGGGGCGAGGTTCTTCTGCTGCCAGCATGCCTTGGCTCGGTCATGGTAACGCCCAAGAAGACGACCACCCTGCTCGATGTCTACCTGCCCTGAGGCGTACACATGCTAGCAATCCTCGCAGTCGTCGGGGCTAAAAAGTTGGGGCGAAAAGTTCTCTTCTCGGCCCAGTAGGCAGGGACTATACTCCGGCCCTCATGCATACCAAATGTTGTTTTTTATTGCACACTGTTTCCTGCCTGTTATGGGTGCTTGTCCTCGGTGGTTGCCAGACGATGGAGTCCCCACTGGCAAAATAGACCGGGACCGCTGCACAGTCACCAAAAAAACAGTTGCAAAAATTTGATCCTTTCCCCGATACGCGTATTGGACCCCGCGTTGCCGGACTCCGTCCACCCGGATACCGCAAACCGATCAGTGAACCTGCCCGCTCACGACAGCAGGGCAAGGCAAGCGATTCGGAGGCCACCCAGGAAGATGTCCCGCAGCAAGTCAGGCCACCGGCAAAGTAATTTCGAAGGTCGCCCCACGCACCGGATCGCTTTGAACGTCAATGCGTCCCCCGTGATTGCGGACGATCCGCCAACACTTCGAGAGGCCAAAACCGAGTCCACGCCCTGCTTCCCGACCGGAGTAAAAGGGATCGAACAGATGCTGGCGTTCTTCTTCAGAAAATCCCGGGCCATTGTCACGGACCGTAATCTGAACCGTTTCCACCGGAGCAGAACGCTCGTGAAGCACCTTATCCACTGGACCGTGGGAAACAGTGATTTCAATTCTTCCGCCAAGACCGGTCGCTTCCAGTGCATTGGTACACATTGCCCGCAGCACCACATGAAGTTGAGAAGCATCCACCCGTAGGGTGGCAACATCGGTCGCAATATGACTGACAATTTCCGCCTCTTGTTGCTCGGTTATTTCATGCATCTCGTCGACAAGGCTCTGAATCAGAGTTGCTGGAGCAATCTGCTCAAACTGGGGCACCGGTGGTCGGGCAAAGAGCATCATGTCGGCAATCATCTCGTGCGCCCGAAAAGCCTGAGAATTGATTTTGGCGAGGGTGCGACGACGCTCTGGATCATTTTCATCGCGGAGTAGCAACTGTGCCCGACCCGCAATACTCCCTAGCGGGTTATTGATTTCGTGACCCGCACCTGCCGCAAGTTTGTACATCGCCTGAAGTTTTGCCTCTTCAAGGGCAACCTCGAACTCGCTTTCTAGGCGGGCGAGTCGGCACAGCGATTGCGTCAGCGCCGGCAGCCTACCCGCAGCGGGGCCCTCCCCCATCCATGCCTGCTGCAGCGCAGCGCAGCGGTCTTCTGCGACCGCTTGGCTTTGTATCCAGTCGGCCCATCCTCGGACGACTGCTTCGGCGGCCAAGGGAATGGACCTCGAATCGAGTACCCCAAGATAGGGTTCTAAATTTGCTACGAGCGTGGCGGCCAAAACTTTTTCAGAGCGGCCACGAGCTTTCGGTGAAGCACGGTACGCATCGATATTGTGTAAGAGGCCCAGCAAGTAGGCCATTTCGGCAACCAATGAAACATTGCCCACTGCAACACCCTCGACCGCTGCGCGTTCGCTGCTTTCGCCGATACAATCTTCGCGTTGTCCCCCGTTCCCTGACTCAATCCAGGCGACCGCTCGGCGGGCAACCTCTAACGCATCGACGGCAGCGGGTACAGCGATTGTGATCGCTTGAAGGGCTTTTGACGGAAGTTGCCCACGATCGCTCTTTTGACCTTCGGCATACTGCAGGAGCGAATCGTTGAGGGCCAACGGAAGATCTTCAGCAAAGCCGGCTGCCAACCCGCCGAGAGTCGGATCGAGATTAAAAGAAAATCCTTTGACACCACAGCAATCAACCGCCCAGACGACGAGTGTGGGACTCTCACGCATCGCGGCGGCGAGTCGAGCAGCCCGCTGCTGCGCGGTGGGCGCGAGCAACACGCCGATAAGCGCATCGGCCGAGCTCTCCGGAAGCGGTAATTCGATACCGGCAAGCGATGCCGAAAAACAACGCAAAAATTGCATCGAACAACCGGCCTCCTGCTAACGAATCCGCCCTCAGAATGCAGCGATCCCGACCACCCACAAACCTCTGTCTGTTAGGTAGGAGCTCCACTTTCGATTTCCAGCAACTGGCAAATCCGCTCAATCAAGCGATCGACCTCAAACGGCTTCCGCATAAAATCGTTGGCTCCAGCCTGACGGAGACCAGCGACCTTATCCTCTTCGACCATGCCCGAAATACAGATAATCTGTACACTGTCCATCGTTTTGTCGCTCCGGACCCGCTGGCAGACCTCTTTTCCGTTGATATCGGGGAGCATGACATCCAGTACAATCAGGTCCGGCTTGTAGTCCTTGACCATCATCCCGGCGTCAAAACCATTGTTCACGCTGCGGACTTCGAAGCGACCATCGCGTTCCAGCACATCGGTAATCAGTTCGACCAATTCGACGTCGTCATCGACCACCGAAATTCTTCGCTTCCCGCTCTCAAGCGCATCGGTGGGAATGCCATTTTCGCGCATGAATGAAAACAGATGTTCGCGCGGAATTCGCCGGAACCGGCTACCGGGGACCCGAAATCCCTTCAATTGCCCAGAGTCAAAACAGCGAATTACCGTCTGCTGACTCACCTTACAGACTTTTGCCGCCTCTCCCGTGGTAAAAACTGTTTTCATAGTCTTTTAACTACCTTCCTAGCCGCTTGAGCTTTAAGGTCGAGATAATGGGCTGAACTTTGTATCTTGAATAAAATCACCAGGGTTCCTAGCCCTCCATGAGACACCTGATGATCCCGAACCTCCATTTCTCACAAGAGATGACGAGTACCCCTAAATTCCCAGGTACCGTTGCGAGCCTTGACTGTGAAGACTCTTTCGATGGCTAAATATTTTCCATCCCTGCCATCCAGCCCAGATTGTAGCGACCCTCTATCATCCGTCAATGTCAATCTATCTCACCCAGCCCATGAAACATGTGCTGCTTTCCCTATATAACAAGAACGTACATAAAATCTCCATGCTATCAACAACGTTGATTGATGCATTTCTGCCGATCGCCCTGGTGCGGTGTTGTATTATGGAAAAATACGCCTTCTTGCTCTTCGCGCAGAGCCGACACCGATAAAGAGGCAGCGATTGGGAGCGTTAGGACTTCCGGCCATCCAGATGCACTATCAGCAGGGCAACGTCGGCCGGAGTGATCCCGCTGATCCGCCCGGCCTGCGCTAAGCTGTCGGGTCGTAGCAACGCCAGTTTCTCCTTGGCCTCATTGCGAAGCGACCCGATACTCGCGTAGTCGAAGTCCACAGGGATTCCCTTCTCGGCGAGCCGTTTTTGCCGAGCGACCTCGGCGGTTTGTCTTTCGACATAGGGCGCATATTTGACATCGTATTCCACCTGGCGGGCAATCTCTAGAGAAACCTGCTCGAGCGGCGAATGTCGAGCCACCACGTCGGCCCACGTGGTCTGGGTGCGACAAAGCATTTTTTCAAGCGTAAAACCCTCCGTTCGCTCCTTCGCCAGTGTCGCCTTCACTCTGTCGATCGAGGCCTCCTTTGAAGTCACCCGGTCGAAGCGTTCCCGACTTGCCAGTCCGCAAGCG
>CAUZBD010000023.1:0-12042 GCA_963577795.1 Planctomycetota bacterium
CAACCACTCAACGACAACGTGTTAGCACAAATCAGCGAACTGATAGATAAACAAAAGCAAAATATAGATGCCTTAGATTTTATAGAAGCTGTTTTTGAACTGGCAATCGAACAGGGGTATGTACCGGTCGCCATTGGGGCGGCAGAAGTCCTGGCACAAAAAAGCTTGACTCCGGGGAAGGGGGCGTCACTCATTGCGCGCCGAGGTGCCGCCCCTCACCCCCTGATTACAGCCGCTAACCACCAGGATCGTCGTTTACGAATGGCTGCCTGTAACGCGATTCTCGCTTTATCTGAGACGCATCCGTTTGTAGGAACAAGCATTGTTAGCGATGCTTTGAGTTATTTTGCGGCCTCGCAGGGTAAACGCCGGGTTCTGATTGCCGATAATCGGGCAAGTCGACGACGGGCCATGGCATCGATGCTCAAAGAAGTCGGTTATGTACCCGATGTCTATACAACTGGCCGAATGGCCATTGCGGCAGCGCAAAGACAGCCTGATTATATTGCCGCCTTCATCTCCTTCACGATCGGGCCACGCACCGTTCAAGATATTCTTCACGAACTTCGCACGGACTCAAAAACAGCAGGTCTACCGATCGCACTCCTGGTGGATCCGAGAAATGAAGTCCAAGCAGAAAGCCTCGTTGCGGACGATCCGCTGGCTGCTATTTTCTTTACGCCAGAAAATTCGCCAATGGCCGGCCAGGATATGGAAAAATTAATCCGCTTGGCCGGTGATCGTTTTGTCACTGAGAAAGAGAGGCTCCAGCAAGCCAAAGTCGCGATTAAGATCTTTGGAAAACTCATGCAGCAAGCCGGCGATAGCTACAATCCTGCCACCTGGGAGCCGATTCTTGCGCAAAGTATCGAGGTTGAGCAGCTTGCACCCAATGCAGCTGACGTCCTCAGCCAACTGAAAACACCCGCAGCACAACGTACTTTGGTGGAAGCAGCAAGCAATCCTCATCTTCCGATGACGACACGACAAATAACCGCGAAGGCTTTTTCCCAAAGCATCGCCAAGCACGGCATTGGTCTGTCCACGGCTCAAATCCAGCGACAGAAAGCCCGCTATGAATCAACGGAAGGAGGAAATCCGGAGGAAGAAGCAATTCACTGGAGCATCCTCGAGTCGCTCAATAAGGCGGCAAAAAAGAATCGCGATTAAGGACTCATGAGTTACTTACCTTATCACTCAAGCAAAGTATGAGTTTGAATTATTCTGGAGAAAAAAACGACGACACGCGTCCTCCAACTTCCCAGTTGATTGGTGGTTGCCATGCCATGCAACAGGTCTATCGACTCACGCGCAAAGTCGCTCAAAGTGATGCTTCCGTTTTGTTGCTTGGAGAAACAGGTACCGGGAAGGAACTGGTTGCACGAGCAATTCATCAGTTGAGTGGAAGAAAAAATAAGCCGTTTGTGCGCGTCAACTGCGGCGCATTGACTGAAAGCCTATTGGAAAGCGAACTTTTTGGTCATGTTCGAGGATCGTTTACGGGTGCAATTAATAACCGCACGGGACGATTTGAAGCTGCACATACCGGTACAATTTTTTTAGACGAAATCAATTCCACAACTCCTCAACTCCAAGTGAAGCTTCTTCGTGTTTTACAGGAACGTGAATTCGAACGTGTGGGGGATACACAGACAATCCAAGTCAATACACGCGTGATTGCGGCATCCAATCGCGACCTCTTGGAAGAGATTGAATTGGGGCATTTTCGCGAAGATCTCTATTATCGTTTAAATGTTGTTTCGATCGAGCTTCCGCCACTTCGAGAACGGCGAGAAGACATTCCTGAATTAGTAAGCTATTTTCTCGATAACTATAACGAGGTAAACGATCGTTACGTTACCCATATTGCTGGAGATGCGATGCGTGCTATGCAGGAGTACCATTGGCCGGGAAATGTCCGAGAGCTTCAAAATTATATTGAAAGAGCTGTTGTTTTGGCCGACCGGGATGAACTTTCAATGGATCTTCTGCCTGATAGCATTCTCTTTCGTGGAAAAATACCGCGACGGAAGGGTCGCGGCGGGGATCTAGAATCACTTTCCTATGAGGTCGTCCAAGAAGGTCTGGCGACTGCAAAGAGAGGCGAAGATAATCTCTATGTAAAAATTGTCAGTCAAGTCGAACGAGAGCTCATTGCACAAGTAATGGCCGATTGCGATCACGTCCAAATTAAGGCAGCGGGGCGATTAGGTATTAACCGGAATACGCTGCATAAAAAATTGAAAGAGTATAATTTGGAAAGATAAAATAACACCTGCACAATCAACATCTGAATCCCAATATAAATTTTTGCGAAGCATTTTTGAGACAAATTCCTTATGGAAAATATTAGTGTTTTTTGTTTTTCTGCCAGTTATACCGTAGCTCTGCTGCTTGAATTGTCGCGATTATTTTTTCGTAGTGGGATTCGCGGTGCACTCTTGATCGGTTTTGCATTCGCTGGATTTGTAGCGCAAACGCTATTTGTTATTGCGCGATTCTCGCAGGAATCTTCGCGGGATATGCTTGATTGGTACCTGCTCGTTGCTTGGGTGCTTGCCGCCATCTATCTCTACTTGCTGTTTTACCACCCGAAAATCCCCCTTGGTATTTTTTTACTTCCCCTCGTTTTGGCCCTGATCGCGGCAGCAGAGTATCTGCCGCAAGAAAGCGGCTACCCTTTAGGGAAATCTGCCTGGGGTATGGCGCATGGGTTTTCGTTATTATTGGGTACGGTCATTATTTTTTTTGGATTGGTCGGAGGCGTGATCTATTTGATTCAATCCCATCGACTGCAACAAAAACAAATGCCTTTCACACGATTTCGCCTACCAAGTTTGGAGTGGACGGAAAAAATTACGGCACGGTGTATCGTTCTCTCGGCGATTTTATTGGCTACGGGTGTCCTCTCAGGAATAGCCCTTAATGCACGGGAAGGGGAAGTTCCCTGGAGTGACCCTGTGGTCTGGAGCAGCGGGCTTTTACTGCTATGGCTTTCTGTGGCCATGCTCTTCAATATCGTTTATCGTCCAGCTCGGCAGGGACGGAAGGTTGCCTATCTGACTCTCGCAAGTGCTATCTTCTTATTACTGGTCCTAGCAGTGACTCGTTTCGTGCCTTCAGCGCACCCAACCAGAGAAATATCAACGGAAAATATTTTGCGTTCGGAGTCGATTGAGTGGATGGGTGCAACCAACCCACAAGGAGCATGACCATGAAGCTCCAATTAGTTGGTTGCAGTCATCAGACGGCTCCTGTCGAACTGAGACAGCAGTTGGCGTTTGCTGCAGAGGATCTCCCTGGAGCAATCGAAGAATTGCAGGTTCGTTTCCCGAATACTGAAGCAGTGGTGCTTTCCACCTGCAACCGAGTCGAAGTCTATACGGCATCCGAAGATCAGAATGCGTCGCCATCCCACGAGGATGTCGTGCAATTCCTGGCAGATTTTCATCATCTGAGTCCAGAAAAAATTCTCGGTGAGTTATTTCATCAATCGGGTGAAGATGCGGTACGGCATCTGTTTTATGTGGCTGCCAGCCTCGACAGTATGGTTGTGGGAGAATCACAGATCCTCGGGCAGGTCAAACAGGCCTATGAAGAGGCAACGCGAATCGGTAGTACAGGACCGCTGACTCATGGGGTTTTCCAAGCCGCGTTGAAGGCAGCCCGTCGCGTTGCCACCGATACCTCCATTCATCAACGACGGATCAGTATCCCGGCTGTTGCCGTCAGAGACTTTGCAACGCAAATTTTTGAACGCTTTGATGATAAAAATATTTTACTGATCGGGGCGGGGGAAATGGCGGAAGAAACGCTCCAGTATCTTCGAGCGGAGGGTGCGCAAGAGGTGACTATCGTTAACCGAAGTCTGAAGCGGAGTCATGCATTAGCAGAAAAATGGAACTGTCGGCCTGATCGCTGGGAGCGACTCGGTGAGTTACTTATCGATGCCGATTTGATCGTAAGTACAACGGCTGCGGGACAGCCTGTTGTCACCCTTGATGATTTTAAAAAAATTGAATTCCAACGCTACCAACGACCCCTGGCCATCTTGGACCTTGCCGTTCCCTGCGACTTTGAGCCAGCGATTGGAAAATGCTTGGGTGTCTACCTGTATAACATTGATGATCTGCAAATTGTCTGTCATCGCAACAGGCAAGCAAGACAAAATGAATGGCCTGCGGCTGAACGAATCCTGGAAGAAGAAACGCGGCGTTTTATGGTTGAGTTGCACCATCGGGCTACCGCACCCACGATTCGTCAATTGAAAGAAAGCTGTGAACTATTAAAAACTGAAGAGCTTGAAAGGCTTTTTAATAAAATACCCGAGAGTAATCCGAATGCACGGGAAGAGATTGTCCAGGCATTCGACCGTTTTATCAACAAACTTTTGCACCCACCGCTGGATTCCCTACGCAAAGAAGCCCATACGGAAACACCGCACGCGCTACTTGAGGCACTCAAGCGACTCTTCAAATTAAAAGATTGAGGTTTTTACTTTACCTTGAAATCGGCAGCTCGTAGCCGTTGGAGGCTCCAAAAAAAGATGCTGCCGAGAATCGCGAGGAAGAACAAGCTGCCTAGACTAAAAACCCCTCGGCTATCGTATTGCACAATTGCATATCCGAGCGCACCGGAAACCGCTGCATAATATAAAAAGACCGGAAGCGTTTTTCGGATCACCGCACCTTCCTTTCCGGTCAATCCAGCCACAGCCGAAGCGGCAACCACGTTGTGTACACAAATGGTATTTCCTGCAGCGCCTCCAACGGCCTGCAGAGCAACAATCCACGTTGGATCCACTTCGATCTTTTGACCCATTTCAAACTGGAAAAGGGAAAACATCATATTGCTCACGGTATTGCTCCCCGCGACAAAAGCTCCCAGACCTCCAATCAGTGGAGCAAAGAGCGGCCAAAGCGATCCGGTCACCTCAGCGATGCCCTCTGCTAAAGCGAGTGGCATCTTGTCGTAATCACTTGCGCCACCTGAAGAGTGAATGAATACCTGGACCATAGGTACCGTGAATATTAAAGCCACGGATGCAGCAAGCGTCGTTTTCGCAGAACGCGTCCAGGCGGTGATGTAATCGGATTGCCGCATGGAGTGAAGTATAAACGTGATCAGTGATACTAAAATAAAAATAGCTCCTGGCAGGTATAGAGGCTGAACCTTCGAATCGATACCTGTCCCAAAAATATTATTCCAGGTGATCGTCATCGCGGGGGCCTGCAACAATGCTTTGAGACCAAGTGGTGGCACGCGCGTCAAAACCAACAGCAAAGCCACGAGCAGATAAGGGCTCCAAGCCCGAAAGAGGCCCATCGGTTTTACGGTCTCCTCCGAAGCATTGACGGGTATCTCCCCAATCCAATCGGCATCCCACTGATTCTGCGGAGGAAAATCCCAGCAGTCTTTCGGCAGCAGAAATTTTCTCTGTGCAGCTGGAATCACAATCAGTAATCCTATCAGGCCTCCCAACAAGGATGGAAATTCTGGCCCAAGGAGCCAGGCCACGAGAACGTAGGGAGTTGTCATCGCTACGGAGGAAAAAATGGAAAATTTCCAAGCACGAAGTCCTGGAACAACCGAACGCTCCTTGCCAAAAAAACGTGTCATCATCATCACCACAAACAGTGGTACAAGTATGCCAACTACGGCGTGAATCAGGGCCACCTTCAGTCCCAGCGAAGCCAAAAAACTATCCCAAGCGATTTCTCCACTTAGCGTTTGAAATCCAGACGCAATGGCCGCCTGTTCTACAGCTGTGTCACCAGCCAACCCCTTTCCCACACCCACAAGAATCGGTGTACCAAGTGCGCCAAATGAGACTGGAGTGCTCTGAATGATCATTCCAGATACGACTGCCGAAAGTGGCGGGAATCCGAGTCCGACCATTAATGGCACTGCCACTGCCGCAGGAGTCCCAAAACCGGCCGAACCCTCGATAAAGGTGCCGAACAGCCAGGCAATCACGATGACCTGCACCCGTCGGTCGGGTGAAATAAGCACAAAGCCACGACGAATGACCTGCAATGCTCCACTCTCTCGAAGCGTATTGAGTAAGAGAATCGCTCCAAAAATAATCAGCAAAAGTGAAAGGGCAACGATCACGCCATGCAGCGTGGCCGCGAAAATCTGCAACGGTGATATTTTCCAAACGAAGAGGGCGAGCAACGCCACAGTCATGTACGAAAAAGGCATGGCACGACTCGCTGGCCAGCGAAGTACAACAAGCAGCAGGCCTACAACCAAGATCGGCAACAAGGCAAGGAAGGCGAGCAAAAAAGGATTCATAGCGCGATTCTCTGCATTTTTTTAAGCGACCGAGGATCTTCAAATCTGTGAGCAGCTACTCAAATTCATTTTGCTGGGGCCGAATCTCTAGCAGTCCCGCTTTCGTTCGCGAGACCCGATAGGTAGGGCTCCTCCATTCGAGTCGGCGATGCCACCAAGTCTCGTCGATCAGGGACTCCATACGATCGGTAAACCGATATTGATAGAGCGCAATGCGAAAAAAGGAAAGATCCGCTGGTTCTTTTGCAAAACCATCTGCACAAAGTAACTTGATTACAGCGGGCTGTCTCTCCAAAAGACGTTGGATGAAGGAGACAAACCAGGGGCTGGCATACCGCAGGTCCATGTTTCCTGTCGCTTGATACACGCGCTCCCAACGGAGCGCTTCGAACCACATTTGCCAATCAACACGTGGTTGGTGAGGGGCAGCGAGCCGTGGACGTTGCCGTAGATTGCCCGGTTTAAAGCAAAAATCATACATTTTCCAAGTCTTTCCATCCCGGCTACCTTCAATAATGATTTCGGGTCGCGATTCGGTCATCTGCCGAAACAGGCCGTAGCTATTGACCAGCTGCCATTGACGCGGATTCATCCTATTTATCGCCTCGCGGCTCCATGCTGTGGTGGGCCAGAGGGCGGAGTAAATCTGCAGACCACCAATAAAGAGTGCAAACATGGCGAAGGGAATAAGGATATAGGTTCGTTTCTGTTGCCAGTCGACCCAAGAAACGGAAAAAGAATGCGTCTGCCGCAGGCGGAATCGACTCGGCCAGCAGGCATCATCAAGTAACAGCATGGCTAATAGAATTGTAAGTAAGTTAAAAAATGTATAGTTCCCGGTTGCTGTAATCACAATCATTAAAAAGATGAATCCAGCACTAGCAACCCTACGCATTCGAGGGGGCGCGAAAATCAAAAAAGGGAAACTTAACTCGATTACGAAGACAAAGAGTACGGACAACTTCTGTAACCACTCCGGTAGTTGCTGCGCATACCAGGCTGTTGAAAGTGGTAAGGGTTGTGTCCAATAGTGAAACTGAAGTGCTGTGAGTGTCTCCCAGGTATTGTTGAGTGTGAGATCGCCGCCGTTATTCCAACTCAACTTCACCACACCTGACTCAAACAGCAATCGAAACAACAACCACCACATGAGCCAAAGGGCAAGGCGCGGAGAAGGGCGATCAGTAAAACAGCGCGAGCGGGCGAGTGGAGCGAGAAAAATTGCAAGAAATCCCGTTTCTAAAAGCAAAATATCCCATTGGAAACTTAAAAAGATCTGGCCGACATGAAATAAAGAGAGGTAACATCCCCAGAGCAGCATCAGCATTGGCAACGGAAAAAAACCAAAGATCAATAGAAGAGAACCGAGAGTGCCTATTGCACAAAGTGTTTTTAATTGAGCATCGCTGCTGCCTAGCCAAGCGAGTGTAGGTACTTCCCAGAAAGGAGATTGTGGTGGTGACTGAGATTCATAATAGGTCGCGACCTGACCCAAAAAGTTTTTGGCCGGTAAAATTCCACCCGAGCCAATGAGGCCGTCAAGTTGACTCCAAAGGGAAAGAAAGGCGACGAGGTAGATAAATCCTAATGCTCGCAGGAAGAGCGTTGCGCTAATCTGGTACGTCGGCTTTTTTTCAGCGACCCGCCAAAGACGCATCCAGCGCAAACAATACAAACGAAACCGCGATTCCTCGGAAGACGGTTCGGGGCTTTTCGACTGGGGACATTCGATAGGACACTCCTTCGCACCTGGAAAGGACACCCTCAAGATACAGCGATTACGACCGATCGCGGTCTGCGCGCAGGTAGCTCAATAAATCAAGAATTTCTTCTCGCGTCAGCGTATCGAGTAAACCTGTAGGCATCATCGAAATCGGCGACGGTTCAATTTGTTCGATTTTATCAGGGTTGATCTGCGTGTAATTGCGGGGTCGCAACATATTGGTAATCACGCTCCATCTGTCTTTTTGCATATCGGCAATGTGCCCCGTAATGCTCTTTCCATCGGTCAGCGTAAAAATAGCTGCCCGGTACTGATCTGAGATGACTCGATTAGGCTCAATGATTGCCTCCAGTAAATCCTTCTCTGTAAAGCGGCGACCGACTCCCGTTAAATCAGGTCCAATAATACCTCCGCTCCCAGCAATCCGATGACAGCGGAAGCAACCTGTTTCCGAAAACAAGGACTCCCCCCGAAGAGGATTTCTTTTCTGCTCTTGCGTGGATACAGCCCCGTGAAAATCTTCTACCTTCCAATGCTGGATGAATGATCTGGATGAATTTTCGAGGGTTTCCTGATCTTCCGGTTCTTGGACAGGTTCTTCTCTGGAATCAAAGTTAATCAATACACCCAATTTTTGCTTTGTCTCCTCAGTGAGATGTTCGCAGGCTTCCTTATGGATCTGTGCGGCAAAGCTATCGAATGATTCACCACCCTGGTAATCGCGTGCTTGGTCGAACCAAGAAAAATAAATCCTTCTTTCTTGATCCGTCCACTTGAGTTCAGGAAGTCGAAGCGAAAGCATGTAGTGAATTTTTTCTTGCTGCGTCCTTGCTGTGGCAAGTAAGGCAAGCGAACGGGAAACGACGTGTGGCGACTTCAGCGCGACAAGCAGACTGCAAAGTTCGCAATTCTCCGGTACAGTATCGGCCGGATAGAGCGGTTCTAGCCTACGAAGCAGTTGTTTTTGAAGCTGTTCGCTGGGGGTTCCTAGGCGAATGATTGCCAATTGATAAGCCCGGAGGAGATCGGCCTGCTCGCTATTTGTGAGTGCTGACCATTGGACCGCATCCAGTGCTGTGCAAATTTTTTGCTGCACGAGAGGAGCCCTTTCTGATCGTGTACGACTGAGAGCAATGACTGCCTGAATCAGGGCGATGGGATTCTTTTCATTTAAGGCCCGAGCTTGCCAAACTTTTAGGGGTTGATGTTCAAGAACAAGACGGGCCGCATAACGGACATGACGATCGGGGTTCGAAAGGAAAGGCCATGCTGCATCGAGCGTTTGAATCACTTTTTCAGGCGCTGCGGTTTGGTGAAGCGTTTCCAGGCAGCGCCTGATTGCAAACCGCGATTGATCGTCTGGCGATACTGCATTTTTTGAAGGCAATGCAGTGCCTTGATAACCGATGCGATAAAGTGCCGACTCGACACCTCGACCACCTGTCGTAAAATAGAGCATTCCATCCTCGGGCCTGACCACTAAATCGGTCACCGGGAGAGGGACTGCTGAGGCAAAAGGTTCGACTGTTCCTCGATAGGAACTACCCTGGGGTGCTAAATGAACGGCATAGATATTTCCAAAGCTCCAGTCTCCTAAAAATAAAGCAGTGCGATATTTTTCTGGGAAGTGCGTGCCGTATCCAAACGCGATCCCTGTAGGAGAGCCGGGACCCACATCGATTACTGGGGGCAGACTATCTGGGCGATAGTCGGGCCACTTGCCGGTCCCCGTCCGCCAGCCAAATTCTGCACCACTGAGAACGTGGCATACGCGTGTGGGTCGATACCAAGGCATCCCCATGTCCCATTCGTTATCGGAGTCAAAGGTAAACAATTCACCATCTGCATTGACTGCCAGATCGTAGGAATTGCGCAAACCGGTGGCCCACAATTCCCAACGTTCTCCTTCCGGATCGGTGCGACAGATCCATCCCCCAGGCGGTTTGAGGTGGGCTCCAAATCCGCGCGAATCGTTTTGTGTTGTCACAATCGAATCGGTCGCCCAGTGCGATGGTGGGCGATTTTTTTCGCAATCAGGCACTTCGGTCGCGTTGCCACCGATCACGTAGAGTGCTTTCCCATCCGGAGCGAGCACCACCCCGTGCGGACCGTGTTCACCTGCGCCATTCAGTTTTCGGAGAAGGCGTACTTGATCATAATGATCATCGCCATCGGAATCGGAAACCTTGTACAGGCCTGAACCTTCAGCCGCTCGGCCATTGACCACGACATAGAGACTGCCAAATGCGCAGAGTAAACCCTGTGCTTGACCAATGGGGAGTTCTATTTTTTCAACGTGTGCGGGTTTCCTACTTCCTGCCGGTGGAGGGGTAATGCGAAAGAGACCTTGCGACTGCGCCGAAGCGATCAATCTTCCCTGAGGATCGACCGTGAGGGCCACCCACGAGCCGTGGGTCTTGCCGGGAACTTCATAAATCTTTTCGATGAAAAAACCTGGCGGCAGATGGATCGGGTTAACGTTTGTTTCTCGACTGCTTTTTTCTTCCGCCTGCTTTGCCACTTCTCCAAAGATCTGTGAGGGCAAGATGAAGCAACAAAGGAGTGCGCCCGCACTGCAGATTTGAACTGATCGACCCTTACGCATTCGATTCTCCCAAAGCACTCTTTGAATGAATTTTCCGATTATAAACCTGATTGAGTTACTCGATGAGGCCTCTTTCAGTCCTTTGCAATAACGCCCTGGTAGGGTAAGCCAAAATAGGTGTGAATGAATGCTTTGCGGTCTCCATCACACTTGACATATTCCAACAAGGCGTGCAATTTCTTTTGGTCACGCAATAATTTTTCCTGTCTCTCCTGTGGATTTGTAAGTTGCGGGGGCAAGGGCTGAACTTTTTCAATACGTAGAGGATGTAAACTTCCTTCAATGACTTCGTAACGATCGAAAAGCTGTAATACGGTTTCGAGGCGAAAGTCGTGTCGATGCTTGAAGTGCAACTGGTCGCGTAGCCATTCTTGCCCGAATGCATGAATCTTTTCGGCATCGCGCTTGAGGTAATCGTAAACGCGCGTGCAAAAATCTGCATCGGGGTTGCTCCACTGAATAAACTCCATCTGTATTGCCAAATCGCTCTCATCGTAGAGCAAAAGACATAAAGAAGGCTCTCCATCGCGACCGGCACGTCCTATCTCCTGATAATAAGATTCTATCGATCCCGGAATTTCTGCATGGAGTACAAAACGAATGTCTCGTTTATCGATGCCCATACCGAAAGCATTCGTCGCCAAGACCAGTCGACCATCGCCCTGCATAAACTCTTCCTGTAATTCTTTTCGCTCATGTGAGGTTAGCTTTCCGTGGTACACCAGATGCTGGATTCCTCGAGCATCCAGTGCCTCACTCATTTCTTCGAGACTGCGAATCAAAGAAAAGTAAATAATTCCTGGCCCCGTAAACTGCGCACGCGTGTTAAGGATCTGCTCCAGTTTTTCTTCATTTCCCCAGACTTGATCGACCTTAAGATGAAGATTTGGTCGATCAATGCCTTCATGAAACAGTTGGACATCGGGCCCCGTCAGCCCCAACTGATCGATAATATCTTCTTGAACCTCGCCGGTGGCAGTGGCGGTAAGGGCAATCGTCACGGGATGCCCGAGAATGCTGCGAATCTCCTCAAGTCGCGTATAGTCGGGGCGAAAATCGTGCCCCCACTGACTGATGCAGTGGGCTTCATCGACGGCCAACAGGGCCACCTTTTGCTGTGCAAGTGCGGAAAGAAAATCGGGTTTGCGAAAGCGTTCTGGCGTGACATACAGCAAGTCGTACGCTCCCTTGGCCAAATTGGCATAGCGCGCTTCACGTTGGTCGCGGGAAAGCGAAGAATTGATGAAAGCCGCTCGAATATTCTGCCGCTGCAGGGAATCAACCTGATCTTTCATCAGGGCAATCAGTGGGGAAATGACGACCGTGAGACACTTACGTTCTGTGGCCAAATAGAGAGCAGGAACCTGGTAGCAAAGCGATTTTCCACCCCCGGTGGGCATGATCACTAGGGCATAAA
>CAUZBD010000024.1:0-11984 GCA_963577795.1 Planctomycetota bacterium
CCATTGGCCAGATAGACCCAGTGGTCGGGTCCATAGACGAGCCCATTGACCCGATGCTGCTGATTGCCGAGACCAAAACCGGTGAACAAAACCTGCCGCTGATCGGCCACATCATCCCCATCGGTATCCCGGACATAAAGAATGTCGGGGGCTGCCGTAATCAGTACCCCATCCCGCCAGGCCATCACGCCCGTCGGAAAGTTCAGTCCGTCGGCCATCACGGTGGATTGATCATAAAGGCCATCTTCGTCCAGATCACGAAGGACGCGCAAGCGACCCCCCCCCTGGCCCTGTCCATCGAGGCCCTCTGGATAATCAATCATTTCAATGACATACAGCGCTCCATCGGGCCCCCAATCAAACGCAACCGGATCACAAAGAAGTGGCTCTGCTGCGACGAGTTCGACTTCGAACCCTTCGGGAACCTCGATGCTACGCAGCGATGCGTCTGGGGATTTTGGCGCCGCAGGACGATCCCCCAGAAGTTCGGAAAAACTCCGCCGATCCACACCGCCCGGAAGCCGCGTCGTATCTTCGTTTTGAATCCAGAGATGCCGTTCGGCAAACCAGGCACCGTTGTTTTGACCGGCCCTCGTAATCTGCGGAATCGCTTTTTCGACCGAGCGATCTCCAGATAAAACCTTTTTGTTCCAACCCGTTTGCATGGAATCAAATAAATAAAGTCCAAACGCGTAATCATCTGAGAAGAGTACATCCGCATGGCCATCTTCATTGACATCGACGAGCCGCAAACCGGCATCACGGCCCTTATCATCGACCAGCAGCGCATCGTCCGGCAGACCAAAGGGCTGAGAGACCCATCGCCCAGTCGCCACATTCCAAGCAAACACAGCGTTTTGTCTGGGATTGCTAACGATCACTTCACATATTCCATCTCCATCCAGATCGCGCAAACGGACGCCCTGATCCACTCCCTTTCGGGCCGTCATCACCGGTTCACCATCGAGCACAAGCCCGGCGAGCATTGCCCGGTCGTGTTGCCACTGCCCGTTGCGAAAATGCCAAACGCCGGCCTGCTTTTCATTGCGAACCAAAAAACTGGCCGCACCATCATGGGAGAGTACGCCAAAGCGAACCCCCGCATCACGTGGTGGAAGAATTGCACCCCCGCTTGTGTCACTCGCGGTCGGTGAATCAACCAGCAAAACAGGAAAGGGACTTTCGGCCCACGCCGCTAGCTCTGGCCGCCAGAGCCGCGTCTGCTGGAGGATAGCGTTGCCGATGACAACATCCAGATAACCGTCGTCATCCAAATCCAGAAGACGGACACCGTTGTCAGCGCCATCTTTCGCTCGCAGGGGCTGACCGGCAAGCAAATTTTCAGTAAGCCGTGCAACGCACTCTGAGAAATTAAGGAAACGCACTTTTTTTCCCCAGCGGTCGATGGCATGGTCTATGACCGCCAATATCTGATCGGACCGTATCCACCCATGGGGATGGAACACGATGTTGGCCATGCCACGCTTGATGACTGTCGCGTCCACCGCGGCCTTTAAGTCCTCGACTGTTTTTGGATTATTGGGTTTTTGTCGTTTTTGTGCCTGCCAGTCGCTCGGAGTCGTCAGGGGAAACTCCCAGCAAAGTTTTGCGACTACAAACGGATAGGGATAGTTTTCAACCTTATTGACGAACAATTCAAACGGGAAGTAGGGCGAAAACCTTGATGTGCCGTCTGGGTTTTGCACAAGCTTACGGGGCAAGTCCCGGTCGTCGGCCGTCAGCGGCGCACAGATCGAACTGCTCGCCTGTAAAAAGTTTCCCTCCGGGGTTACTGAGTTAATAATTTCTGCAAACGCACGGGGACTGGGTGTGTTGAGCGAATCGCAGCAGGGAAATCGAAAGGCCACCGGCTCGTTACCGGGAATTTTACAAATCTGATCAACACACCGGTCGTAGGTACTCTTCGCCTTTTGGAAATCACCATCGCAGAGGCAGGGACACGGATGATCAGCCGTGTGGGCTTCGATGGTAACGCCCTCGGCAAGCCACTTTTGCAGATGAGGATCATCTGGCTCAATGCTATTGGTCACGATACTCACAGGAGAATACCCATAAATTTCCTGGAGCCGCTGGAGGATGGGTCGCAGATAGGCCTCATACTTTTCGACTTCCCGCATGTCGTCGATCCCGAGAGTCAGGACCGCCTCGACACCCTCCTCCCCGACCCACTGCGGAGTGATGAGTTTGGGAAATTGCAGGTTCGGATAATACGGATTGCTAAAAGCATCCAAGTAGGTCAGGCGATTGCCGTCTCTAACTGCAGCCCTCTTTTGTAGCGACTCAGCCGAAAAACCGAATGGCGGCAAAGCGACGGAGACCATCGCAAAAAAAATGAGTGCGACACAGGGACCGCGGTGCGGCCAACCGAAGATAGCATGCTTCACTTGCATCATTCCCTTCAAAAGAAGTCCAACAGAAAGTATAGCCGACAACATGTCCTCTAGTTAAGCGAGCAGGCCACACGTGCGAGTAGGCGGAATTTCGGCTACAATAAGACCATCCGTAAAATGCCGTTTCAAAATTATTGTGGCCGTTTGTCATGCCAACCCGCATCCAACTTTTCCTGCGGTTTCTGTTTTGCTTGACACCTGCGATACCGGGCATTGTGTGGGGTGCCGAAGAAGAAATCGACTTCACTCGTCACATCCGGCCCATCCTCTCTGCTGCCTGCTACCAGTGCCATGGACCGGACGGGAAAGAGCGGCAGGCTGACTTACGATTCGATCAGCAGCAAAGTGCGTTGGCCAGTCGCGAAGAAAGACCGGCAATCCTACCTGGAAGTCATACCGAGAGTGAAGTCTTTCATCGGATTACCTCAACCGATCCAGAAATGCGGATGCCGCCCCCGGACGCTATCCGCCAACTGAGCGAAGAAGAAATCGAGAAAATGAAAATCTGGATCGATCAGGGTGCTGACTGGGAAACGCTCTGGTCGCTGCGTCCTGTCGAAGTACCGACACCCCCTAAAGTTGCCCAAGCGGATTGGCCTCGAGGGACGCTTGATTGCTTTGTCCTTGCAAGGATTGAGGAGGAAGGACTGTTGCCCAGCAAAGAAGCAAGCCGTGAAACCTTGCTCCGCCGCGTGACACTTGATTTGACGGGCCTGCCACCCACGCTCAAAGAAATCGATGCCTTCCTCGCCGACAAAAGCGACGATGCCTACGAGAAAGTCGTCGAAAGGCTACTTGCCTCGCCACATTATGGGGAACGTATGGCCATCGATTGGCTCGATGCCGCGCGATTTGCCGATACCCATGGCTACCACGTCGATTCACAGCGAGAGATGTGGCGATGGCGCGACTGGGTGATCGATGCCTTCAATCACAATATGCCCTTCGATCAGTTTACCATCGAGCAACTTGCGGGAGACCTTCTTCGAGAACCCACCGAGAGCAGTCGGATCGCCAGTGGTTTCAATCGGAATCATGGAATCAATTTTGAGGGGGGCGCTTTTGCCGAAGAATTCCGTGTGGAGTATGTGGTCGATCGCGTGCATACGACCGCCACAATATTTATGGGTCTTACCCTCAAGTGTGCTCGTTGCCACGACCATAAATTTGATCCGCTTTCGCAGCGTGATTACTACCGATTTTTTGCTTTTTTCAATTCGGTTCCTGAACGCGGTATCGACGGAGCGATCGGCAATGCCGTTCCTCTAATACGTTTCCCCTCCTCCGAGCAACGGACGAAACTTAAAAATTTCAACGACAAACTCGCTGCCAAACAGAAAGAAATAGACGCCTATCAAAGTGACGCTGTTGAGCGGGCCGAAGCGTGGGCACAAAGCCAAAAGGCTACGTTACGTACACGAAATAAAAGTGAAAAAAACACCGTTATCGATGCCATTGTTCTGATTGATCAAGAACAGCGAACCGATGAGCAGAACCAAAAATTACAGGACCATTTTCTCAGTCAGGACAAAACGTATCAGGAGTTGAAAGCGGCGACAAAACAAGCCGAGCGGGATCGCAATAACTTCGAAAACAGTATTCCCTCGACGATGGTGATGCGCGATTCAGCAACCATGCGGGATACCTATTTGCTCAAGCGGGGGCTCTTCGATCAACCGGGAGAGCAGGTCACGGCTGGCATCCCCGCCGCATTTCCACCCCTACCGGCCGACGCGCCCGGCAATCGACTCTCCCTTGCGCAGTGGCTGGTCTCCGGAAATCATCCTCTCACGGCACGTGTCACTGTCAACCGGTTTTGGCAATCGCTGTTCGGCACGGGGATCGTCAAAACCGCTGAGAATTTCGGCTCACAAGGCGACCTCCCGTCACATGGAGCATTGCTGGACTGGCTGGCGGATCGATTCGTTCGTTCGGGATGGAACGTCAAAGACTTGATGCGACTGTTGGTCACCTCTGCTACGTATCGCCAGAGCAGTTATCTGACGGACGACATTTTCCAGCGCGATCCTGAAAATCGGCTCCTCGCCCGCGGGCCGCGGTTCCGTCTCCAAGCGGAGATGATCCGCGATGCATCGCTTTCTGCCGGAGGACTGCTGGTACGTTCTGTCGGGGGCGCGAGTGTGCGGCCCTATCAGCCGGATGGCTTATGGGAGGAGGTGTCCTTTGGAATCAAAACCTACGGTGCGCAAGAATACAAACAAGATCATGGCGATGCGCTCTATCGCAGAAGCATGTACACTTTTTGGAAACGATCGTGCCCCCCTCCCTCGCTTGTCACGTTCGACGCACCGGATCGGGAAACGTGTATGGTACGCCGGGAGAGAACCAATACTCCGCTTCAGGCACTTGTGCTGCTGAACGACCCGATCTACGTGGAGGCAGCACGGGGACTTGCGCAGCAAACGATCAAAGAAGGCGGAAATTCCGATCGTGATCGAATGCACTTCGCGTTTCGCATCGTGACTGGAAGGCGACCAACTGTAGCCGAGTCGGCGGTACTGCTCGACGAACTGCAGGAACAGCTTAAAGCGTTTGCAAGCGATCCGCAAACTGCACAGCGACTCTTAGCGGTTGGTGATTCCATTACGGATGACAAACTCAAAACGGAAGAATTAGCCGCCTGGACGATGGTGGCGCGACTACTACTGAATCTGGATGAATCGATCACCAAGAGTTAAAACCATGGATCACGTTTCCAAAGCCATCCACCCGCTCACGCGGCGGACCTTTTTAGGTGCAAGCGGCCTGGGTGCGGCCGCCCTGGCAGGCCTCGAAGCCCAGGCCAGCGCCAGCCAGAGAGAACCGGAGACAACCCACCTGTCGCACTTTGCACCAAAGGCAAAGCGGGCCATCTGCCTCTTTCAATTGGGTGGGCCGTCGCAACTGGAAATGTGGGATCACAAGCCACGGCTCGAAGAATTTGCAGGAACCGATCTTCCCGACTCGGTCCGCGGTGACCAGCGACTCACGCGGATGACAGCCGATCAAAAACGGCTGCCGGTGGTTCCTTCGATTTTTAAATTTGCACAGGCTGGAAAGTCTGGGACCTGGATAAGCAGTCTGCTGCCCAATACGGCGCAGGTGGTCGATGAACTTTGCGTCATTCAGTCGATGCATACCGAGGCGATCAATCATGATCCCGGTACCACACTCGTGCAGACCGGTTCGCAGCAACCTGGACTTCCCAGCATGGGTTCTTGGCTCAGTTATGGTTTAGGCTGCGAGAGCCAGGTGCTTCCCGCATTCGTTGTTTTGATTTCGAACGGCAGCAGCCATCGCAAGGATGTCCTACCTTTAACACATCGTCTCTGGGGAAATGGTTTTCTTAAGCCCCAATTCCAGGGAGTGAAATTTCGCAGTAGCAGCGATCCGGTCCTTTATCTCAATGATCCGGCCAACCTCGATGATGCGGCGCGAAGAGGATTGACCGATCGTATCGCCCAATTGAACCGCCTACAGTATGCACAAACGGGAGATCCCGAAACGCTCGCGCGGATCGCCCAGTATGAATTGGCGTTCCGCATGCAGTCGTCCGTTCCAGAACTCGCATCGATGCACGATGAGACCGAGGCGACCTTTACACTTTATGGCGAGAAGGCCCGTAAACGTGGCACCTACGCTTCAAATTGCCTGATGGCCCGCCGGATGCTCGAACGCGGTGTTCGCTTCGTGCAACTGTATCACCGTGGCTGGGATCAGCACGATGTGTTGCCGGCCGACCTCGCGCGGCAATGTGGCGATATCGATCAGGCCGATGCTGCACTGATTGCCGATCTCAAACAACGAGGCATGCTGGAAGACACACTCGTGATCTGGGTCACCGAATTCGGCCGCACTGTGTATGGGCAAGGAAAACTCAAAAAAGACGACTATGGCCGGGACCATCATCCTCGCTGCTTCTGCGTCTGGATGGCAGGTGGGGGCATCCGGGGCGGGATGACCTATGGAAAGACCGATGATTATGGTTACAATATCGTCGAAAATCCCGTTCACATCCGCGACCTACACGCCACGATCCTGCACTGCCTAGGGATGGACCACCGGCGGCTGACGTTCCCCTTTCAGGGACTTGAGCAGCGGCTTACGGGGGTGGAAGCCGAGGCCCGCGTGCTCCACGATATCCTGGCTTAATCGTTGTGGACGACGCCGGGTGTGGCGACACTGCTTACGGACAGCCGACACCGCATGTCAACTCTCTTTGAGTGCGCGATTTAAATCGAGGATCGCCTGCTTGGCATCGCCGAAGAACATCAGGCAATTGTCTGCCGCAAACAGAGGATTCGGAACGCCGGCAAAACCGGGGCTTAAGCTCCGCTTGACCACAACCACTGTCCGGGCCTGATCGACATTCAGAATGGGCATCCCTGCAATCGGGCTCGCCGGATCGTTGCGGGCATCAGGATTGACCACGTCGTTGGCCCCGATCACAAGGACCACATCGGTTTGGGCAAAAGACGGATTGATTTCATCCATCTCTTTGAGTTTTTCGTACGGCACTTCCGCTTCGGCCAACAGCACGTTCATGTGCCCCGGCATGCGGCCAGCGACCGGATGGATCGCAAATTCAACCTCCACGCCACGCGATTCCAAGTCGTTCGCCAATTCGCGGACCGCGTGCTGCGCCTGGGCAACTGCCATCCCGTAACCGGGAACCACCACGACCCGTTCAGCACTATCAAAGAGCATGGCAACCTCGTCGGCGGAGGTACTTTTAATCTTCCCGGCATAGACTTCATCTGCATCGGCCGCTTCCCCTGCTGCCTCCAGCACCCCAAAGAGGACATGAAACAGCGAGCGATTCATCGCCTTACACATGATTTGCGTAAGGATCACACCCGAAGCGCCAACCAAAGAACCAGCGATAATCAGCACGTTGTTATCAACCACAAAACCGGTAGCGGCGGCCGCAATCCCCGAATACGAATTGAGCAGCGCGATCACCACAGGCATATCCGCTCCGCCAATAGGCAAAACGAGTGTGATACCGAGTACCGAGGCCAGCGAGAGGAAAATGAAAAAAAAGAATGGATTGGGGAAGGAAATAACCAAGAGACCCAGTAGCAGGGTCCCGGCAGCGAGCACAAGGTTTGCCCACTGCTGTCCCGAAAAGCGAATCGGCTTGCGGAGGAAATCGAGCTCCTGCAGTTTGCCAAAGGCGATGAGACTGCCCCAAAAAGTAACTGCGCCAATCAGCCCCGAACAGACAATTGCCACACTCGTGATTATGCTTTCGGTCCCTAGGGCCAAGGCTGCAAACGCCACCAAGACGGACGCTCCGCCACCGAGTCCGTTGAAGAGTGCCACCAACTGTGGCATCGCCGTCATCTGTACTTTGATCGCCATTACGGCGCCCACGATTGCCCCCAGGGCAATCCCCAATGCAATCGTTGTATAACCGAGTACTTGGTGATCGCAAAGTGTTGCAACGACGGCGAGGAGCATGCCGAACGCGCCCAACAAGTTTCCCCGGACAGCCGTCCGAGGATGCGTAAGACCCTTGAGTCCAAGAATGAACAGAATGCCCGCCACCAGATAAGCCAGATTAATAAAATGCTGTTGTTCCATGGTGGATTATTTTTTCCTCCGGAACATTTGGAGCATACGATTGGTGACAAGAAAACCGCCCACCACATTGATGGTGGCCATTACCAGGGCAATAAAACCGAAAATGGTTGCCATCGAACTGCTCCCACTACCAATGGCAATCAGTGCGCCCACAACGGTGATTCCACTGATGGCATTGGAGCCCGACATCAACGGCGTGTGCAGCGTGGGGGGGATTTTTGTGATGATTTCAAACCCAACAAACACGGCCAGCGCAAAAATGGTCAGGCCGGTAATGAGTGTTGCAATATCCATAATGAACCGTTTTCTATTTATTCCCGTTTGAATTTTACGAAGCGTCCGAATTCGTGTCCCCATCCTCCAGGGAAATTGGAGGAAGATCTGCGGATTTCTCACTTTCGCTCTCTGCTGGTTCTTGGAGCGGAGGCAGCTTGAGAATTTCGCGAAGGCGAGTACTGGTCACTTCCCCACCGCGTGCGACCATCGTCTCCCGCGTAATTTCGTCCTTGAGATCAAATTTCGCCTGACCCTCCGAAACAAGATGCTGCAAAAAGTTGGTAATGTTCTTGGCATACATCTGACTCGCATGATACGGGACCTCACTTGGCAGATTGGTCGGTCCCAAAATCGTGACCCCATCGTCGACTACCTCTGAATCTGCCTGCGAGAGTTCACAATTCCCCCCGCGCTCCGCCGCCAGATCAACAATAATACTGCCTGGTCGCATTCCTTTGACCGCAGCGGTGGTGATCAAAAGAGGAGATGGTCGACCGGGAATCGCTGCAGTGGTCACCACCACATCTGACTGCGCGACTATCTCGGCCATGAGGGCACGCTGCTTGGTATAAAACTCCTCACCCATCGCTTTGGCATAGCCTCCCTGACCTTCCGCTGAATCTGTTTCGAGTGCCATTTCGACAAACTTGGCGCCCAGACTTTCGACTTGCTCTTTCACGGCGGGCCGCACGTCGTACGCACTCACGATACCGCCCAGCCTACGCGCAGTCGCAATCGCTTGCAGTCCTGCAACGCCGCCCCCAATGATAAAAACCTTAGCGGCAGACAGCGTTCCCGCCGCAGTCATCAACATCGGAAATATTTTTGGAAGTTTTGTGGCGGCAAGTAGCACCGCATGGTAACCGGCCACGGTCGCCATGGAGGAGAGTACGTCCATGCTCTGGGCCCGGGAAATACGAGGAATCAACTCCATGGAAAACAGCGTCACACCGCGAGCCGCCAACTCCTGAATCGCAGCGGCATCCCCCAATGGATCGGCCATGCCGATCACAATCTGACCCTGCTTGAGTCGCGACAGATCGGCTTGGAAACCTTCGCGATTTGCACCTGCAGTCCGTACCTGAGCAATAATATCCGAAGCAAAAAGAGTCTCTCGGTCAGCAACCATCTCAGCCCCCGCCTCTGCGTAGGCCTGATCGGGATAGCCTGCCTGCTGCCCGGCTCCTGCCTCAATACGCACCTCCAAGCCTAACTTTTTAAGCGGGCCGATGGCGGCTGGAACCAGGGCGACACGACGCTCACCGGGATAGGTTTCGAGAGGAACCGCGAGTCGCATGCCAATGACCGAGAAAGGTTTAAAAAACAGGGATAAAATATTTCTACAGGCCCGATAGCTTACTCATCACCGCGCGTACCGACTAGAGCGGGTGGGCGAGGCCATCGGCTGGCCAGAAATCGACTCCACAAACCGCATTTTGTCCGTGACCTGGATTCCTGTTTTTCAACACTTCTCCGCTATGCGGTACCTTGTAGATTTCCCAAAAGAAAGCTACTTTGGAGGATTCTCTTAGTAAAAGGGTTAGGGGGGTGTCGCCGATGGTGGCACAAACCGACAAAACAAAATGCTTGCGGGTAAAAAAATCTGATGAATCTGATGAAAACCTTTATGGCAAAACCTGGACAGGTTGAGCGCCAGTGGTGGTTCTTCGACGCCGAAGATCAGGTCGTCGGTAGAATGGCAACCAAGATTGCGACCCTGCTGATGGGAAAGCATCGACCGACTTTTACGCCCCATGTCGATACGGGCGACTGCGTCGTAGTCGTCAATGCTGAAAAAATACATTTCAGTGGAAAAAAGTGGGAGCAGAAAGAATACACGCGATACACCGGTTGGCCTGGCTTGCGTGTAGAAACTGCTCAGGAAAGACGTGAGCGACATCCGGAGCGAATTCTGTCGGAAGCTGTTCGACGGATGCTTCCTAAAAACAAGCTTGGGCGACAAATGCTCTCCAAGTTGAAAGTTTACAGCGGTCCTGAACATCCGCATCAGGCGCAGGACCCCCAACCGTATAACGACTGAGGTTTATCGAGATGGCAGTCACAGCGGCAAATGATTTCCTTGGAACGGGTCGGCGAAAATCTTCTGTGGCCCGTGTACGGTTACGTCCGGGCTCAGGAAGCATTTTGGTCAATAAAAAACCGCTTGAAGAATACTTTGTTCGTCAGCAAGACCGCAGTGCTGTTATTGCACCGTTAGAACAATCGGGGAAAAAAAGCGAGATCGACGTTGTGATTCGGGTTCATGGTGGAGGTACAACGGGTCAATCGGGAGCGTGTCGACTTGGCATCGCGCGTGCCTTGGCAAAATTTAACCCCGAGCTGGAAGTAGGTCTTCGTGAGGCAAATCTTATGACAAGAGACAGCCGAATGAAGGAACGCAAGAAACCAGGTCGTCGCGGTGCTCGCAAGTTGTCGCAGTTCTCGAAGCGTTAGTTCACTCTTATCGTGTTGTGTCGCCGCCCACTCGGAGAGACGTGTTCTTAGTCTGCAGCACCTTACGGCCAGCCGTAGGTTTACGGAACGTCATTTGACGTTGGTTGCCACGCACCACGATTGCTGGAGATTCGGCAACGGACTCAAAGCAGATGGTGCCGATCCCGAGTTGATGGGCCTCCGCTCCTGAATGGCCGTAATTTTCCCCGTAATAGGTCCTCGTATGCGCCATGATGTTGTCGAAATATACTTTCGTCCGCCGACGTGGATCGTTCCCCGCATACCAATCGAGGAGCAACGCACGGCGGGCATAAATTTCTTTGCGGGCGTGATTGCGGAACGACACTTCAAGGTGACACGGATTTAAAACTTCATCCCAATGCGCCGATACATATTTGGAAAACAGCGGCGAATTTTGATTCAATCCATCACGAATTTTCCAGTAGTCGCCCTCACGAATAACGAGCGCGGGTTCCAGATGTCCGGCAATTTTTATCGGCTGACAGAGATTGAGATAAAACTTAAGACCCAGATAATTTGCTGCTAGATCGGCATTGGAATAAATGGCCGTTGAAGTTAATCCCAAGAAACTATTTTCTGTAATCCATCCACAAATATCACTGGCTTTCTGTAAGCTCTCTTCGTGCGTATGTCCCAGCAACTGGGCAGCCTGATAAGCATTGTAATAATAGTAGCCCATTGCAAAAAAGTGGCCGATCTTGTCGGTACCTATGTAATGTCCATGAACTTTAATCGTGGAACTCCGCATGAAAACCAAGCGATTCCAATACCGCATGCCACGAATTTGGGTTGCGGGTAGATAAACGCTCTGTGTAGCCTTAGGTCGATAAGCTAGTAATTGCCTCGATGCCAAATCTCGTCCATCTGTCTCCGCAATCCTATGCTCCATGTTTTCAATCAAGTCCATGGCTGACGGAAGTTGTGCGCGAACGCTTTTAGCTAAAGTATTAGGGCTCTGGCTGTTTGCGATGCGACTTCCCCCAGGATCAGGTATCCACGAATTTTTAGTCGTCTCGATACCATGATTTGCCTGTTGAATACCAGCGAGCAACACCCGATAAATTAATTGGTTCCAGTAAGTCCCCAAGTCTCGCAGGCTCTGGCCCGCGGGAGGACTGTATTGATCGACCTCATGCGCAGAACTTTTCGGGCTTACAAGTCCCAAAAGTAGAAAACAGCTGCAAAGCATAAAAATAATACGCATTGGCATGAAATCTTTATCTCTGGAAAAGGTCG
>CAUZBD010000025.1:0-11935 GCA_963577795.1 Planctomycetota bacterium
CCAGGCTGCAATCCGATCCCCAGGCCCAATCCCCTGTTGTTGCAACCAACCTGCTACCCGGGCGACTTCCAGACGCAGTTCCCCACGACGGATCTCCCGCGACTGCCCGATTTCGTTGCGAAAGAGGATGGCGATTGCCTCGTCCTTGCCACCCTCAAGAAGATTTTCGGCAAAATTCAGCTTTGCACCGTTAAACCACTTGGCCCCGGGCATCTGATGTGGATTTTCGAGGGCGGTGTCCCACGAGCGACTCGCCTGCACCTCACAAAATTCCCAGACTGCCGGCCAAAAATCTTCAGGACTTTGGATCGACCATTGCCAAAGCGCCTGATAATCTGAAAAGTGGTTCGCCGTTTTTTCTTCGACGTAACGGGTAAAAGCGGTCATCTGACTCGCTGCCACGCGTTCCTGGTCTGGTTTCCAGAGAATCGGATTCATCCACTCTTTCGGGCCGGTAACAGTTTGGCAGTGACTTCACCAAAACCAATCCGGTAGTCCGCCCCCTGACACCATCCGCTCATCGTTACGCGGTCACCATCTTCGAGAAAAGTACGCTTTTCGCCCCCGGGGAGTTCGAGTGGTTCAGCGCCTCTCCAAGAGAGTTCCAGTAGACATCCCCGAGAAGTTTTTTCAGGACCACTGATCGTCCCTGATGCCAGCAGGTCCCCTACCCGAACATTGCAGCCATTGACGGTGTGATGCGCCAGTTGTTGATGAATACTCCAGTACAAATATTGAAAATTAGACCGAGTGATCTCCAGCGGACTCTTGGTGTTTACAGGAGTCAACGAGACCTGCAAATCGATATCGTAGGTGTAATCCTGCTGCCAATTTAAATAGGGCAGCACTTGAGGATCCTGAACCGGGAGGGGACGCTGGAAAGGAGCCAAGGCATCGGTTGTCACGACCCATGGGGAAATAGAGGTCGCAAAATTTTTAGCCAAAAAAGGTCCTAGAGGGACGTACTCCCATTTCTGAATATCTCTGGCACTCCAATCGTTCACCAAGACCATTCCAAAAATATGTTCGGCAGTTTGTGAAATTGGAATTGGGTCGCCGAGAGTCGTCTCGGTGCCCACAAAAAATCCCATTTCCAATTCGAAATCGATGGCGCGACTCGGCCCATACTTATCTTCAGCTAGTTGGCCATGGGGTCTGTAGATATCGGTACCACTTGGCAAAAGCGAACCGGCTCGTCCATGGTAAGCGACCGGTAAATGGAGCCAGTTGGGCTGGAGAGCATTTTCCGCCCCCCGAAGCATCGTGCCCACGTTGGTCGCGTGATCGCGGGAAGAATAGAAATCTGTATAATCCGGAACCGCCACCGGAAGTTGCATCGAGCACTCTGATTGGCGCAGCAAAACAGCATTTCTTAATTCTTGGTTGTCTCGGATTTCCGGACAGTCCACGCTCAGCAATTGTGTCAGCCGGTTTCTCACTTGCGACCACGCATCCCGCCCTTGACGCATCAAGCCATTGAGGTTGTCGCAAGAAAAAATAGATCCGCTATCGCGACAAGCGGTAAGAATCCCCCGCACCTCAAGTTCAGCGAGATCTAAAACAAATTCACCAATCGCGACTCCAACACGCGGTTGCGGAGCACGGGAATGTTTAAAAATACCATAAGGCAGATTCTGAATTGGAAAGTGGCTCTTGGGATCCACTTCAACAAAACTTTGACTTTCCGATCCCATTGAATAGCTTCCTCTTATGAATCGTGCATATCAGACTGTTTGGGTAATAGCCCCAACTGTGCTAAATCTTCGACCGGTTCAGCAAAACTACAACTGCCGAAAGAAATAAATCGCTCTCGCCCAGCTTGTATCTGGGATAGGTCTGCAGTCATCCCCTCCCAAGCCAAACTACTTTCGCTAAATGTAAAGTGTTCCGCATTACGATCCGCCAGTAAATCCTCTAAACACTCCCCCGATAGCAACTTTGCCTCTAAAAGGACAACGGCAAAGAGCAGATTGAGAAAACCGTGCATGGTCGCGCCGATTTGTGGGCAAGCATGCGGCAAGGGATGATGAAGCCCCGCCGTTGCTTTCCAGGGTATTTGCAGTGAATGACACAATTGAATGTTCTCGGACAGTTGACTTACAGAGGGAAAGTAGGAGGGCGTGCGACCGCCCGTCCGAAGCTTCAACCCGACGCGCGAGGCTCGTGTCTGGCGATCACAGAGAACTTCTGCAAGTGCCCGGCGGTGGCTTGGGGAGGTCGTCGTCTCAAAAAAGAGATCACAATCTGCAAGCAGCGTGTTGCTGATACGGGCCTCAATCTCGTCGATCGCTTGAACGAAGGAGGCTGTATCTGCAGCCATCGCTGTAGGTAGAGCAATTTCGAGGACGGTGATCGTGTCTGGCGCATGACGGCGACGACTCGAGTCGACCGCAGCAAGGCCACTTTCAACGGCAGCATGCCAGTCCCGTAGGGTCTCCCCGCCACCGACCAAAACAGAAAGTGTCCAGTGCGTATCTATCGTTGATGCAGTACGTAAGGAATCAAGCTCGCCAATACGCTCGGCTGGCACAATAAAATGCTGAAGCCATTTGTGGTACGTACCCTGCCGGTCCGCTGTAAATATTTCGACAGCCCGATTCATTTTCAGGTCTGCCGGAGGAAACAGACCCGCGTAATCAACAATGCCTTTAAGGAGATTGCCCAGCGCGGCGATCATGGCTCAATCCAACTCTGCCCGTACGCGGGATCTTCAAAATCGAGGGCGGGAGCAGCGACTTTCAGGGGGTGGAATGTATCGATCATGACAGCCAACTCCTCGGTCCGTTTTCCTCCAATCGATGCCTCAGCTTTCCCAGGTTGCGGGCCATGTGGCAAACCAGCCGGATGAAGCGTAAGCGAGCCGAAACCCGCTCCACTACGACTAATGAACTGATCGTTGGCGTAATAAATAACCTCATCACTCATCACGTTCGAGTGATTATAGGGTGCGGGCACCGCCTCGGGATGATAATCCAACATCCGGGGAGTGAAAGAACAAAGTACAAATTGATCAGCCTGCAATGTTTGATGGACGGGTGGAGGCTGATGCAACGAACCAGTAATCGGCTCAAAATCATGGATTGAAAGTGCCCAGGGGTAGTAGCAACCATCCCAGGCGATTACATCGCAGGGGTGGTGATCGAGGATGATTTCAGTCAGCAGGTTACGTTGTTTGACAAGAACTTTAAATTCGCCTGTCTGATCCTGGCAAACAAGATTTTCTGGCGCACGGATATCCCGTTCGCAAAAAGGCGCATGCTCCATCAACTGTCCCTCGCGGGTTAAATAACGAGAGGGAAAACGTACATAACTGGGAGTTTCAAAAATCAATACCGCATGTTCATCGCCCTCGAGGCGGAATCGGTGCACAATCCCACGAGGAATCACAATGTAATCGCCCTCCCTGTAGGGCAGTTCTCCAAATTCAGTTTCTACAATTCCCTGTCCCTGGCTGATATAGTGCACCTGATCTGCTTGGCCGTTACGGAAAAAAAATGCGTCGGTCTTCGTCGGTCGCACCAGAGAAACAATAACATCACTGTTAAAGAGTAAAGGTGTTCGATCAAGTGTAATGCTTGCGGTTTTGTCAATTTGTGCGGTAAGAAAATGTCGCATGCGGACACTTTGATCCGATTCTTCTTCGATTGTCACTGGACCGAAAGGGCGCGTTGCCAGGATTTGCGTGGGTCGGCGGAGGTGGTAAAGAAGTGACGCAGGTCCATCAAAACCAAGCGTCCCCATCAGATGTTCTGCGTACAGGCCACCATCCGGTTTGCGATAGGCTGTATGCCTTTTCGCAGGAAGATTACCACGTTGCTGATAACAGGGCATGGCTACTGTTTAAAGGTTTCCGCGGGCCGCTTGCTCGCGCTCAATTGCCTCGAAAAGGGATTTAAAATTCCCCTTTCCAAACGATTGAGATCCGCAGCGTTGAATGATCTCATAAAAAAGTGTCGGGCGATCTTCTACTGGACGCGTAAAAATCTGTAGTAGATAACCTTCCGCATCGCGATCGACCAGGATATCAAGCTCTTCGATTGCCTGGCAGTCCTCATTAATTTCTCCCACGCGATCCCAGACGGACTCGTAATAAGAGGGAGGAATTTTCAAAAAATCGACCCCGGCCTGACGAAGTACAGAGACGGTGTGCAGAATGTCGCCGGTTGATAACGCCACATGCTGAACTCCTGGCCCACGATGCGACTCCAGGTATTCCTGAATTTGACTTTTACGGAGTCCATCAGCAGGTTCATTGATTGGAAACTTCACCTTTGCAGTAGGACTTGCCATAACCTTGCTGCGGAGAGCAGAGTATTCGGTAGAAATATCCTTATCGTCGAAGGAGAGAAATTGATTAAAACCAAACACCTGTTCGTAGTAACGAACCCAATCATCCATTTTTCCATCTTCAACGTTTCCGACAATATGATCGACAACTCGTAAGCCAAAATCAGGCTCCGCTACGCGCTGAATCTTATATCCAGGCAGAAACGCCCCGCCGTAATCATCGACAGATATAAGCGAATGGAGTGTATCGCCGTAGGCATAGATTTTCGCCCGACGTACGCGACCGTGAGTATCCACCATATCATAGGGTTCGCAGGCAACTTTACCCCCTCGATCAACGATGGATTCAAACTGGCGATCCACATCATCCACGATAAATGCAATATCCAGAACACTGTCCCCCCGCATCCGATGCCGCTCACCCATCAGGTCGTCCGGAGTGAGTGGAGTACTCAAAACAAGGCGAATATTTCCTTGAGCCATCACATAAGAAGCTTGATCGCGCAGGCCCGTCTCAGGGCCCGCATAGGCCATTTGCGAAAAACCGAATGCCTTGCGGTAGTAGTAGGCGGCCTGTTTTGCATTCCCCACAAGAAGCTCAACATGGTGAACGCCTTTGAGGGCGATAGGTTCGGCAGACATAAATGTATTTCCTTAATGAAACCGAAGATTGCGTTAGGCAAAACCCATGGCAAGTGGCCGCTCCAGATGAGCATTGTATACTGCAATCAGTTGCGGTTGTCTATCAAGCCATGTCGATGGAAAGCGAGGAAGGGTAGTCCATTCCAGACGGTTCTAAAGCTCCATCGCAACCATAATTCGATAGATTCCCAGAAAATGGCAGATGCTGCCGAGAATAACCAGAAGATGCCAGATTGCGTGAAAATAGCGTACACGCTGGTCAAATAAAAGGAAGACCACCCCCCCGCTGTAGCACAAGCCTCCGGCAATCAGCCAGAAGATCGCTGCTGGGGGAAGCAGTGCGACGCTCCCATAAAAAGTAAAAATAGGAACCCAACCGAGTGCTAGGTAGGAAACCGTTCCACTCTTATCGCTTTGAGCGCGAATAACTGTGCGGTGAAAAAAACAAACAAGAGCCAATACCCAAACCATCATCAAAAGATAACGATTTCGTTCGACAGAAAGCAGCGGAAGACTAAATCCCGTATAGGAACCCGCAATCAATAAGTAGATGAACCCCTGATCCCAAACGCGCCAGCGAAAACGCCACGTTTGATTTTGAATGGCATGAGAAAGAGTAGAACTCAAATAGACGAGAATCAGGCTTATTGAATACGTAATGCTACCAAACACCAGGATCCCATTTTCACTGATTACAGCCTGCGAACACAAAATCAACGCCCCACCTAGACTGAGTAGTAAGCCGAGGCCATGTGTGAGAGTGTTGATCCACTCTTCAGTTTGCGACTGGGGTGGGGTGGGAGTCCATTTTGGACTGGAGAGAAAGCTATCCATCGCGGAGGTCAATCTGAATCATCCTTGGCAAAGCAGAAATGAGGTTTGAAGTAAAAACTTAAGTCACTCAGAGATATTTTTTACCTCCTGCTCAGCTACCGGTTTTATTTCCCAAGCTGGCGCGAGCTCTTTTGAATACTGATAGCGAATTCCTTCATCTTCAAGAATCGATTCAGTGACATCAAACATTTCTTGTCGTGGAAACACAAGAGTTTCATAATTTCCAGCCAAATCAAATATGATAAATTCACCTTTTGAGGCACGAATTAATTCGACTAAATGCGACAAACCTTTTACGGGTTGATCGTTTACTTTTTCAACGACCGCAAATACCTGCGGGTCGTAGCCCTCATGGATCGGATGAGGAAACATCCGGGCGCCCATAACCACCAATTCCTTCCGGTCGCTGTCCGCTAATTCGTACCTTAGACGAATCAGAGGATTACGCCTGGAGGCGAGCAGAGCTTCACCCCGCGGTCCAGCAGTCCGCAAAAGATCTTGACTACCGGCAGAAAACACGATGGGCCCAAAAATAAAATGCTGCGGATAGGTCCCTTTCAGTGGCCGGACCATCCATTCCGGTTCGATCACGAGCGGGAGCTCGATCTCCATTTCCTTCCCATCACGAATGATTGTGAGTGGCAAGAGCCCATCTTTTTGATAACGAGGAATAAAATACTGGAAGGAGAGTCGCAGGTTGTCCTCAACTTGTACATTTCCTTCTTGATCCAACGGCACATCCCCAATCTTGGTTACCACATCCCAAGGCTGAAGAGGATAATCGTCGCTTTCATCAAACGTTTTGCGAATCATCACCCCCCCAATCTCTGAGGGCAACTGTAAGCGATTACGAAGAGCTGGGTTCCGTACGGTTTGCATCTCATCCAGCATTTTGTATTTACCGTTGTATTTCCCATCCTCCAGATCTCTCAAAAAAAGATGGATTTCTGTGGTGGGGATTAAATAACCAATATTTTCCGCAGACGGGATGCCACTGAAAACCAGTCCGACAATTTTTCCATCGGCCAGAGCAGGTCCACCACTATTTCCGGGGTTGAGTGCAGCATCGATCTGGATGCGCAGTCCCGGAGTAAGATCGAAATAACGCGCAAATTCTATCCGCGAAATAATTCCTTCGGTAATGGATAATTGATCACCCCCAATCGGATATCCATAAACATTGACCGTTTCTTTCAGCTTTGGAATTCCCTCGGCAAGTGGAAGTGGTGGACGGTTCTCAAAAAAAGATTCATCGTCGACCTCTAAGAGGGCGAGATCCATTTCTGGTGCGAAACCGACAATCCGTGCGGGAATCCGCTCCGTCGATTGATAACCCTGCACGAGTAAGCGACTCGTGTACTGGACGACATGCGCGTTTGTGAGGATCCGCTGTCCGTCGATAACAACACCCGATCCGGTCGTCTGCCGTAGCGGCCCCTTTGTCCACGGTCTGAGGAAATCGGGCGACCGGCGACTGGAGTGAATTTTTACAACCGCATTTCGGACCGGATCAGCCCAGGCTGCAAATGGGCTGAGTAATAAAAGAAAAACAGCAAGGTTGCGAAGGAACACAAAAACTCTCCATCAAAGAAGGCTCTATTTCGGAAACATCATTCTAGCCGAAACATGCCCCAGAGCGGGATGGCAAAAGTGGCCAGAAGAACCCCAAAAGAAACGAACTCCATCAGCCCCGCTTTTCATTGAGCAAGCTTGCGGAGCTCTCCTCTTATGCCAAAATTGGCAAGACCGCGCGGGCCGGTTCCACACCCGTCAAACGCATATCGAGACCCTGATAAGGAACGCTAAATCGCATGTGATCAATTCCCAGGAGATGGAGGATGGTTGCGTGCAGATCCCGGACGTGAACCACATCTTGCTCCGCGTGGTAGCCAAACGCGTCTGTCGCTCCATGTGTGATCCCCGGCTTGATTCCCCCTCCCGCCATCCAGATAGAAAATCCTTTAATATGGTGATCGCGACCAACACTACCTTTTCCTTGAAACATCGGCGTACGCCCAAATTCCCCGCCCCAGACCACAAGGGTTTCCTCCAACAACCCCCGCTGCTGCAAATCCGTGACGAGTGCCCAGGCAGGGCGATCGGTTAAACCGCAGCAAATATCCATATATTTTTCTAGGCCACCATGATGGTCCCACCCGCGATGATAGAGATGAATAAAGCGAACGCCTCTTTCTGCCAACCGGCGCGCAAGAAGACAATTCGACGCAAAGGATCCATCCCCCGGCACAGCACCATACATCTCTAAAGTGTCCGCAGTTTCATCGGAGAGGTCCATCAATTCTGGAACAGAAAGCTGCATCTGGAATGCCATTTCGTAGGCTGCCAGCCGCGCATCAATTTCTGGATCCTGTAACAGGTCGTTGCGATGGCGATTGAGCCCCCGAACCGTGTCGATCAAATTACGCTGCGCCGATCGCGAAATCCCCTGAGGGTTTCCCACGTAATGCACCGGATCTCCCGCCGCGTGAAACTCAACACCCTGAAAACGACTGGGGAGAAATCCAGCCGACCATTGCCGCGAAGCGATCGGCTGGGGACTTCTGCCTCCGACGCTCGTCATGACCACAAATCCGGGCAAATTTTCACTTTCACTCCCCAAGCCATAATTAATCCAGGAGCCCATGGAAGGGCGTCCACTGATCGCACTTCCGGTATTCATAAAAGTGTGTGCCGGATCATGGTTGATCTGTTCCGTGACCATCGACCGCACGATACAAATCTTGTCGGCCAAGCGTGCTGTGAATGGTAAAAAGTCACTAATTTGCTGCCCGCTTTGACCATATTTTCGAAAACGAGTCAGCGGCCGCTGACACTTCAGCTCTTGCCCTTGCAGTTGCGCAATCGGCTGGCCTTGGGTGATCGATTCAGGCATGGTTTCACCATGCCTTTTTTCGAGTTGTTCCTTGTAATCAAAAGTTTCCAGATGGCTGGGACCCCCCGCCATACAAAGAAAAATGACGCGTTTGGCCCGGGGGGCAAAATGCGGCAAATCATCCAATCCCGGATAACGAAGTGCCGGTGGCGAAGCGGTCGCTTGCCGGGAAGGCAAAAGACCTGCGAGGGTCACGCTTCCCAGTCCCAGCGCCGAGCGAGTCAGAAAAGCCCTCCGAGCGGCGATGCGATCAGTGTTTGTGAATGGATACATCAGAATTTAGTTTCTAGTGATTGTTTCGTGCATATTTAAAAGCCCACGCGCGACACTTGTCCACGCCGCTAACTCAACACGATCTTCTTCACCTGCTGTGGGTTTTAAACCGGTTTGAATCAGGGCTTCGGCAGCCTGCGGATCGCCTCGGTAAGTTGTACGACTCTGTTGTAGCAGATGTTGTAACAATTGAATTTCTGTCCAATCGGGATTACGTGATACGGCCCGCTTGAAACCAAAGCGAATACGTTCCTCATCAGTAGCGCCACCTTCGGCGATGATTTTCGTTGCTAAGACTCTAGCCGCTTCAATAAAAGAGGGATCATTCAGCAGGACGAGAGCCGCTGAGGGCGTATTGGATTGAGGTCGTTGGGCGGTACACTCTTCTCGGAGTGGCGCATCGAATGCCCGGAGCATCGGGTGTAAAAATTGTCTCTGCCAATGCACATAAATCCCTCTTCGCCACTGACGCGCATCAGTATCCATTTGATACTTCCGCTCCGGAAAATTTAAATGTCGATAATAGCCCTCCGGCTGATACGGTTTTACACCGACCCCACCCCTCTGTAGTTGGAGCAACCCGCTGATCGCAAGTGCTGCATCGCGAATCGTCTCGGCCTGGAAGCGGAAACGCGCTTGTCGCGCAAAGAGATGATTTTCGGGATCGCGGTCTGTGTGTTCCGGTTCGATCCCTGAAGAGAGTCGATAGGTGTGGCTCATGACGAATTGCTTAACCAAGCGCTTCACATTCCATCCGTTATTTACGAAATCGAGTGCCAGCGTATCAAGGAGTGCTGCGTGACTTGGTGGTGATCCTTGCCCACCAAAATCATCAAGTTGTGCTGCCAATCCGCGACCGAACAGGAGATACCATAGTCGATTGGCAAATACGCGCGCTGTGAGCAAACCACTTCCGCTCTGGACATCGGTCAGCCAGTACGCCAGATCGAGTCGATTGGCCCGTCGCTCTCCGGTTTCGAGACGACCTAAAAACTCTGGAATCGCAGGCTGAACAACCTCACCCGTATCATCGAGCCAATTGCCACGGGGCAAAATGCGAATTGTCCGAGGGGGGACAGCCACAGTGATCATTGTTTTTCGGGTCTGTTGTTCAATATTTCTGCGTTCGGCGTTTAATGCCTCAATCACCTCGTTGTCTTTTTCTTCTGCGGAATGGAAGACACGCTGTTCCCGCTCGATCGCCGCAATCCTTTTGCGCTGATCTGCCGAAAAAACAAACATTTCCGGCTCTCGCTTCGTTGGCAGTGTATTGGAACCAGCGAACGTTTTGTCTTCATCAATATCTGCAAAAAAGGCGACCATTGCGTAAAAGTCACGCGTTGTAAAAGGATCGAACTTATGATCGTGACACTGACAGCATCCCATTGTGGCACCCATCCAGACGCTCGATAAATTGCGCACCCGGTCGGCCGCATAAATGGCCAAATATTCTTTTTTCTGCACGCCCCCTTCATGCGAAGTTTGCAGGAGCCGATTGTACCCTGAGGCAACTTTCAATCGCGTTTTTAGATCGATATCGCCCTCTACCTCATTAGCAAGTAAATCACCTGCCAACTGTTCATGGGTAAACCGGTTGAGGGGAAGGTTTTCATTGAAGGAATCAACAACATAATCGCGATACGGTGAAATATTATGATCTTGGTCACCATGATAGCCCACCGTATCGGCATAACGGACCAAGTCTAACCAATACATGGCCATCCGCTCACCAAACTGTGGTGAGGCGAGTAAGCGGTCGACAAGTCTTTCATAGCGATCAGATTGGTTGCTCTGAAGAAAATGATCGACCACTTCCGGTTCGGGGGGTAGTCCAGTGAGATCAAGGTGCAACCGACGAACAAGTGTCACCGGATCCGCGTCCTGTGCGGGCGTGAGCGATTCTTTTTCAAGACGGGAAAGAATGTATCGATCAATAATATTGACGGGCCAGTTTTTTTCGTGTACTACCGGAGCCATAGAATGTACCGGAGGTCGATATGCCCAGTGCTCCTCCCAGACTGCTCCTTGTTCGATCCAACATCGCAGAAGTTCAATCTCTTGTGCACTGAGTTGTTTTCCGCTTTCCGGCTTGGGCATCAGCATGTCGGGATCGCCGCTCAAAACCCGTTGCAGCACCTCGCTTTCCTCGGGTTTGCCCGGCACAATCGCGACCAACCCTGAGTCACCCTCGGCAAAAGCCGTTTCTGCTTGATCGAGTCGTAGGCCTCCGTCGCGATGTGTTGCATCAGGTCCGTGGCAAAAGAAGCAGTTGTCCGAAAGCAGCGGCCGGATCTGGCTGTTAAAATCGACGCGTTCGTTCGTTTCCGCAGTGGCAACTTGGCAGACAAGGATTACGCAGTGACACGTAAGGTAGAGCTTTTGCAGCACATGCATCTCAAGATACTTTCGATCGGCGGGCAGGGGGGCAAGGCCACATCCGATGTTATTTTAACCTGACGATCAACAAACGGTCAAACAACTTTACACATACGATCACTGAGACTTATTCGACGCCAGGGGCGCTGTGTTTATCGGAACAACACGGAGCAGCACTTGCTTTGATGTAGGGCGCCCATCAATGGTGGCTTCAAAAAAGATAGGACGTTCCTGTGCCTGCACCCAAGATTCACAGGTAATAAAAACGTCACGCTGATTTTCGTTGGCGAGCATCAAGACGCCATTCAGACCAATGTTGTCTACATACAAGCCATGCGGAAGATTCCAAGCGGCTTCCTCATTACCAAAGCCAATCACACCTTTGTGATCTTTACGATTAACCTCAAGTCGACATTTAACTGTTTGTCCTGCTGGCACAAGCAGCACCGGCAGTCCTTCGCTCTCCAATGAATCGTTATCGGGGACGATACTGATTTCCAACTTGGGCAGGCGGTCTAATTTCAAAGTCCCTAAACTCCCAAGCTCTTGAACTACTTCTTTTCCGTTGACCATTCCGCGGGCAATGACTTGAACTTTCTCGGCAGCTTCATCTGATGGTGGAGCGGCATT
>CAUZBD010000026.1:0-11695 GCA_963577795.1 Planctomycetota bacterium
GCGCCCCAGGACTTTTTGGACGAATCTGTATTGATGAAAGGAACCTTTCGTGAGCACTATCCAAAATCAGAATCATTCGGACTGGCTCAGGGAGATCTCGTGATTGAGGTGTTTTATGAAAATCTTTCCGATGACCAGAAGGCCGCGATTGGCAAGCAGCAGCAGGGAGCTGAAGCACCGGTCGCGGTTGCGGGGATACTGGGGAAGTCGTCGATCGAAGATGATGAGGTGTATTTTATTGAGGCGAAGGGGATACGCTGGGGCAAATTCAGAACGGACCAATTGAAGGTGAAGCTTATTGATGAAAATCATTGCCAAATGGATGCTCTGGGACTGGGGATGCGCTTCATATGGCAGCGGATCAAGTAACAGGGTTTTATCAATAAAGGGTGAAAGCAGATCGTATGAAAGGCCAACCCTTCATAATGGTGATCGGACTCGAAGTCCATGTGCAGCTCGCCACACAAAGCAAGCTTTTCTGCCGTTGCGCCAATCGATACGGCGAGGCGGCAAATACACTGACATGTCCAGTGTGTGCCGGGATGCCTGGGGCGCTTCCTGTGATGAATCGCGAAGCCTATGCACTTGCGCTACGGGCGGCGCTCGGCTTGAACTGTGAGATACCGACGTTCACAAAATGGGATCGAAAAAACTATTTCTATCCTGATCTGCCGAAAGGTTTCCAGACAAGCCAATTCGATTTACCGCTATCTCAAAATGGACATTTAGAAATCATTGATCCAGATGGAGTGTTTGCTTCGAAACGAGTTGGTATTATTCGCGCACATTTGGAAGAGGATGCTGGCAAAAGTCTTCATGATGAGGTAACAGGAAAGGGTGACAGTCGCATCGACCTGAACCGATGTGGCACACCACTTCTTGAAATTGTTAGCGAACCGGATCTACGGAGCGCCGAAGAAGTAGGGGTGTATCTTTCCGAGTTGAAATTATTATTGAGTTACCTTGAGGTATCGGACTGCAATATGCAGGAGGGCAGCTTACGCGTCGATGCCAATGTCAATCTTCATCTCCAGCAAGATGGAGCGCTGCGGGCCACGCCGATCGTTGAGGTCAAGAACATGAATAGTTTTAGGGCTGTTGGGCGGGCGATTGAATACGAGGGTGAGCGGCAATATGCGGTGTGGCAGGAAACGGGCCGTGCACTCGGAGATCCGGGTGTAACCAAAGAAACGCGCGGCTGGGATGATGCCGCAGGCGTGACCCGCCCTCAGCGCAGTAAAGAAGAGTCGAGCGATTATCGATATTTCCCAGAGCCCGATCTTCCGCCGGTGGTAATAACACATCAGGAGATCCAAGCCTACCGTGACCTATTGGGCGAACTGCCCGCAGACTTACGGAGTCGGCTCATGGCACAATACAATCTATCGGCCTATGACTCTGACGTGTTGGTCAATCAAGGTCGACCACTCGTTGACTTCTTTCAGCAAGTTGCCGATTTCAGTGGCGAAGGGAAAGTTGTCAGTAACTGGATTCAACAGGATGTGTTGCGTTTCCTTAGTGAGACTTCTCAAACCATTGCGGCGTATCCCGTTAAAACGGATACATTTGCTCAGTTACTGCAAGCCGTTGCTGAGGAAAAACTCACGACCGGTCGAGGGCGCGAGGTACTTGCTAAAATGGTTACCGAAGGTGAATCACTCGAGGCTGCAATGGCCTCGCTGGGAATTGCAGAGGTGGATACTGAAGAGACAGAACAATTATGCCGCGAACTGTTGGCGGCCAATCCACAAGTGGTTGCGGATCTTAAGAATGGTAAACAAAAGGCGGTTGGTGCTTTGATTGGACAGGCAAAGCGCAGGAATCCAAATATACAGCCTGGTCAAGTGCAAGAAATCTGCTTGCGTCTCGCTGATCAGATGTAAGGCCGCTTATGCCCGGTGCGATCATTACCTTGACGACTGATTTTGGTAACGGCAGTCCCTACATTGCAGCGATGAAAGGCGCCATCCTTTCGGTCAATTCTGAAGCAACGATTATCGATTTGACGCACTCGGTGCCACCGCAGAATGTTCGGCAGGGTGCGATCAGTTTGGTAACTGCGGTTCCTGATTTTCCGGAGGGTACGATTCATGTGGTGGTCGTCGACCCGGGTGTTGGCACTGACCGTTTTCTTTTGTGTGTGACGATCGGAGGCTGTTATTATCTCGCCCCGGATAACGGGCTACTTGATGGCTTGGCCAGAAGAAACAATCCCGATAAAATTATCGCACTCACTGAATCGGGTTATTGGCTTGCCAAAGTGTCGGATACTTTTCACGGGCGCGATATTCTGGCACCGGTGGCAGCCCACCTCAGCCTAGGGGTACGTGCAGAATTACTCGGTGACCCACTGAGTACGATGAAGCAGTTAAGCTGGCCGGAGGTTCATGTTATGCCTGGGAAAATTGAAGGTGTCATTGAATCGGTCGATTCATTTGGTAATCTGGTTTCGAACATTGAAGATGAAATGCTCGGTGACGTACCCCGCGACGACTCGGTGCGGATTGTTTGTGACGAACACGAAACACAAGGTATTTATCGCACTTATGGTGATCACCCCGCGCTGACATTGATTGCACTTGTTGGATCAGGGCGAAAACTTGAACTTGCGATTGTGGATGACAGCGCTGCACTCATGCTAGGGGTCGGCACGGGCGCTAAGTTGAGCGTTCTTTGGTAAGGTTTCCTGTTTTAACGGGGTTAGTTTTATGGCGACGAACAATCCGCGGTTACTTCTGTTGCAGATTCGCAATCCGGGCGATCCGATGCAGCCGCAAGAAGTAACGTGTTTCGCCGATGCTTTGGGAGTGGAGGAGTCGCAGCTAGTCGTCTGGGACTTAATTGCTGGGAGTCCCGACTGGAGTACCGTTGCATCGCACGATGCAATGCTGGTCGGGGGTAGTGGAGAGTATTCCGTGACGCAGGATTCTCCTTGGATGGATGACGCGTTGGAATTGATGCGCGATGTTTCGGCCGAAGGCTTCCCTACCTTTGCCTCCTGTTGGGGGTTTCAGGCAATGGCGCGTGCTCTAGGCGGTGAGGTGGTTACGGATATCGCCCATGCGGAGGTGGGAACCCATCACTTACAACTCACCGGTGCAGGGAAGGAGGACGAGCTATTTGGTTCATTAGGAAGTGATTTCCGCGGTCAGATGGGGCACGAGGACTGTGTGGTGCGTCTTCCGGAAGAAGCCGTGTTATTGGCATCCTCGGACGTTGTGGTGAATCAGGCGTATCGATTGGCGAACCGGCCAATCTGGTGCACACAGTTTCATCCTGAACTCAAGCAAGAGGCGCTCCTGAAGCGGGTCCTGCAGTATCCGTCCTACATCGAAAAAATTGCTGGCGTACGCCCAGAACATTTTGGTGAAATGCTTGAAGATGCACCGGAAACCGAAGGGTTACTGCGTTGTTTTCTGGAAATTGTGCTGCGATAACGATAGCTGCGCAGCATCAATCAACAAGCGAATTGTAGAGAGTAAATCGCAGAATGGGTTACCGCCGACGACGGTAGCCGAGCAACGCAGTTAATCCGATAAGTAGCAACACGGCTGCGGCCGGTTCCGGTACAGCACCGCCCCCACCACCGCCGGAGTCAACGTAGTAGGAGCTAGAGACGTCAATGGTGAGCACCTCAAGTCCAAATCCATTGCCATCCACCACCGAGATGTCGAAGTAGGAGCCAGGTTGAAATACCTGCTCTGCAAAATCAACGCCGTTAAAGTTGGCCGTATCGTCGCCAGCCGTATTGGCATTGGTGACCGTTACGGAACTTTGAAAAACATCTGCTCCATCGTAGAAGCTGAGCAGGGCCTGATCTTCTCCAGTGCCACCACCGCCGGTCAAGCGGTCAAATTCGAAAGAGACGATTTTTACGCCTACGTTTGCGGTCGTATCAAAGGCGATACGTATCGACTCAGAAACAAGCCCATTGTCGAGCGCATCGGTGTCGTCGCCTGAACCAGGGGAATTGATGCCAAAGCCGGAGGCCGTTTTGTTGAAGTCGCCGCCGGTTGCTGTGAGCACGATTTCAAACGAGTTAATGCCATTGGAGCCGGCATACACGAAATTATCCGTTCCATCGAGCGAGAGGCCAACGGCACCTTCGAAGTCGAGAGCAATCGTGGCCGATGCGGTCCCCGGAACGATCGCCAGCGTGGCGAAAAACAGAGCTACCATCCATGTCCGAAACATTAGCGATTCTTCCTTTATTCTTGGCCCGTGGGGCGATTTTCCTTTGATCCTTGCCTATCACAGTGCGCTCCGCCCTGAAGCACTAAGACTGATCATATGCTGACAATGCTGTGCTACAAGTGTTTGGCACCATGAAATCAAAGATTTACAAAATTTTTAAGATCAACCCGAAGGTCCGCACCTAAATTCCACCCCCCACACAGGGGGTTCATGGTGCCGCTGCGGGCGGTTCTGCCTGAGGCATCTAGATCGCTTAATTCATGGGGCGGTATTACTGGGCCGTGGAACGGCTTCCGCTGGGAGAACCAGCGATCCGGACCCCGGAGGGCAGGGGCCGGGCGGCTGCATCGAAACCCATCGTATAAAGCTCTTTTTTCAAAGTGCGAAACGTGGAAAAACTGTCTGGGTAAGTCCAAAGGGTAATCGTTGTCGTTTCCGGATCCATGCGGGCCAGTTGCCCCCGAAAGTGAGAGTGCTCGCTGAGTGCGACTTCGACCGGTTCGCCCAACTGTGTGCTGGTGGGAATAAGCTCCCATAATTTTGAGCGAATCATAAAACCGGTGCGGCCTGTTTCCATTCGTACCTCGCGGGGGAGGGGGATTTTTTCGAGCGTGTAACGCATATGAAATCCACCCTGGGGGCCAACCGTCTCGGTCGCCTCGGGAAGCTTGTCGAGTTTCCAAACCTTTTGGCGGGCTTGTGCCCTTGCTTCCCTGAATAGCACATCGATCGGAAGGTGGGTGACTCGTCCCGCAAGTAGCTGAAAATGAACCTCACGCCCGAACACGGATTTTCCAATGGGTGTGGGATAGTGCTCCATTTCTTCAATGCTGTTTTCCGCGGATGCTGCCCCGATGTGATCTATTTGTAGCAGCTCAAGTTCGTCATTTGTTGTACTAATTTCTGCGCGGAGTTTATGGGCAGTCCGTTCCACTTGAGAGAGTTTGTTGCGACGGTCGTTAAGCTGGTCCTCGGTTTCGGCGAGAAAGATACCGAGTCTTTGCCGCTCTTCGTTTCGCACAGCGAGGTAGTCATCCAATTGATTCGATTCGAAAATCAAGCGGGCGACATCCTGTTGAAGCGCCGCATGTTGAATCACCTGCTTTTGAACAGATTGTTGCTCCGGAAGTGGGAGCATCGATTTTTCTGGTGCCTCTCGAGCCCGAATGCTAACAACCATGACGAGAATAATGAGAATGCCAACGATATTAGCGACAATATCAAGGAAGGAGTCGTGATCCTGCTCCAGGTTTGAATTTAGGCTATCAGTTCGCATCAGAAATTCCGTGGATAATCATTAGTCAGAGGACTACATCCGTTTCATCTCAAGACCACTCCGCTTGAGCAAGTTTTCAAGCTCATTAGCTCGACCTTCGGCCCCACGGTCGGAGTAGATATTCAGTACGGGTTTCCAGTACATTCCGCGACCGGCTGTCCCCCAGGTGGCCATGTGTTCCCAAATTGCAGCGACAAATTGTTCGATGGTCTGTCGTGTATTGTTTTCAAACGGAATATGGATAGGTTGCCGACGCGGATCCGTGTGGAAGAGTGTAATTTCAGTTTTCGTGATTTCGATGCGCATGGGGCGTTCGAATGGAAAGGAACCACCGCTAGCGCCAGGAAGCGCCCAATTATCACCGCGTACTTCCGAAATGGGAGGCTCTGCTTCCTGACTGTTGCCCTGTGATCCACCGAATTGAAATGAGACGCCATTCGGCTGATCTTCCGTCTTTGTTGCATTGGAACTGTCACCGGTTCCCAGCGTTGCTGCACCGGGCGGGTGGTTTTGAGTGTTGTTTGACGTTTGATTTTGATCGAGAGTCTGTTCGGCCGCTTCGGCCGTAGCATTGCGTGTCGCTTCGGCCGTAGCATTGCGTGCCGCTTCGGCCGTAGCATTGCGTGTCGCTTCGGCCGTAGCATTGCGTGTCGCTTCGGCCGTAGCATTGCGTGCCGCTTCGGCCGTAGCATTGCGTGCCGCTTCGGCCGTAGCATTGCGTGCCGCTTCGGTTCGCCGTAGACCACTTCGGTTACGGTCTGAATCAGTCCCATGGCGTTGATTGGCCTGCCATTCGGATTTATTAGAACGATAACCACCTCTACCCCCGCCTCCTCCAAAGCCGTTTCCGTCATCACCCTCTCCCTTATCAACCATTCTGCCGTGACCATGGCCGTTGCTATTTTGCCGCTGGTGGCTGGTTTGGAGGTGCAGTCGCTTGGCACGCGCAACCATGAATTGGTGCCGGGGGCGCGCAATGTCAATGGCTTCTTGGGTGACGCGAGCGAGGGTGGGATCGGGGGCTTGGAAATCCAGAGAAATATCTTCATCGACCAATTCATAGCCAAATTCAGCCTCCCAGGATCGAATCGCAATACGTGCGGCATAGTAGGCGGGAATCCCGGAAGGACGCACTATCAAAAGGGGGTACGGATCGATCCTGTTTTCTGAAGACGAACGGTGCTCCCGTAAATAACCGCTTTGGGCACGGATACCGGCTGCGAGTGGATTTTCGGGACCCAGTGGTCTGGCAAAATCCTTTTGCGTAATGTGAATCCCTTCGGGTTGAAAATGGACACCGTCTTCGCGGCATTCAAGATAAATAGGTTTCCTAATCGTCCCGTTACTTCCATGATACGGGACAATCCGATAGGACGGTTTTTGGGGCGCCGCGGCCCTTAGCTCATCAAGGAGTTGTTGGACTTCTTTTTTGGCTGCGGCCAAATTCGCCAACTCGGCCTTCAAGGCAGCCAGATTTTCCTGACGGCTTTCGGGATCCTTGTCGATATCGACTGAAATCACCTGCAGTTGTCGGATCTTTTCACCAAGACGACGCATGTGGTCTTCGATGTGTGCTAACGCGCGTCTCCTTTCCGCAAGATGGTCTGTAATCTCATTGCGAAGTTGGTGTAGTTTCTGGGAGTCTTCCGTGAGAGTGATCCGCTGTTCCTCGGCAACCGCTTTCGCATCCTCGGTAATACCTTGATGCGCAACCTCTGCGGTGGCCTGTGCACGCTTAGAAATCACAACCAAGAGCACCAATAGCGCCCCCATGGTGCATATCAAAACGGCCAGAAAAGGAAAGAGAGTTATCCGCTGTGTTGTGGCGGATGGTTTCATGCGGCATTTTCTCCGCTGGGATCGGGGATGAGCCGGACAGGGACAGTCGGAGACTTTGCGTGGGCGATGCGGGAATTGAGTAAACTGATCGCCGCGGTCAGGCTGTGGATTGTCTGATCAAAATCACGTGACGTTTGCAGTGCCGACAGATTATGATTGAGCGTGTCCTCGAGTTTTATGATTTGTTCAGTAGCTTGAACAACGCCGAGCATTAATTCGGTTTGGCGGGTCATTTCTCGTTGTTGTAATGCCCCAGCATGGGTGGCATCGTGAAGTAGCTTTGCAATCGCATGGCGTTCTTCCCTGCTCTGGGCTTCGGCCGCTTCGAGTTGTTCGCGATGGGATTGTGCGCTCGTCCGAAGCGCTCGACTGAGGGCCGTTTCGAGTTGTTTTTCGGTTGTTGTTGCGGTGCCCCGCCACTTTTCTTCAGCCTCATCGATCGTATGCCGCCATATTTCTGCCTGCCGGTCTACGAGGCAACTTGTGCTTTGCAGGATTTCATCGCTGATTGCCCTTAACGTGGCAATATGTGGATCTTCCGTATTGATATCCATCTGGAAGCGACCGATCAGCGCGGACTCGGCTCGATCTTCAATCTGTGTGAGTCTAGCAGATTCCCAGCGACTAATAAAAAACATCCCGAACATCAGTATTATGGATAATGCAAGCGCCAGGGCCGTCGTGTCAAAGGCGACGCTCAGGCCAGAAACGACAGAATTGATCGCCGTTTCAAATGAAATATCTCCCACCAGACTCGCTAGTTCGGCAACTGCTCTGGTGATACCGATAACGGTGCCAAGGAAACCGAGAATGGGAATTGTAGAAATAATGATTCGTACAGTGGAAAAATTCGACGACGAGCGATCTTCAGCCTGTTCGGCCAGTAATCGGAGGTGCGATTCGAGTCCTTCATTTGATCGTCGACGAGCAACGTACTGAATGCCTCTGATAATTCGATCCGCGAGTATGCTACCGCGAATAGATACAGGCTTTTCGGCAATACTATCGATCAGGTGCGGGCAACCCGATACGTTGAGTTCCTCCAATTCAAACGGGCCCAGGATATCCTCCCCGGTGACATTCGGTTGCCAGAGTAGCTGGAAAAACTTGAAGGTAAGCGCCGCAAGTCCCACGAAAAACATGGTGGTCGCAATGTATTCGACCGGGTGACTTGCAAAATACCGGTAAAGGAGAGGGTGCTTGAGGCTACCACTATCGATAGCGTAGTAGAACCCAAACGAAGCGACACTTCCCCATAGCACGGGTGCCTGGACGAGGGACCTAAGAATGTTGGTTTTCTTCTCAGCCACGTCAATTTCCTTTACATTTGGTTTGCTGCACAGGTGCTGACCGTCGCTCCGTGCATGGAGCCGATGCCCTCACAATCGGTACAATCCGCAGGGACTGATCACAGGAATCGCTAAAAGGCCCGATAATCCCGTAAAAACCTTGCGCGCATGCCGGCGCTAGCAATGCCATGGGTCTGGGGGGGGACTGTGACGCGAGAATAAAACGGGATGTTTATTTGTCTCGGTAGGTGGCAGAGCAGCGGGGAGTTTCCCACAGCCGAGTTTCCACGACGGGAAAACCCTTATCACGTGTGTACTCGAAAATAAGTTTCGCAATGTTTTCCGCCGTGGGATTCGTATCAATCAAATGCAAAGGTTCGCCCAGTTCCTGTAAATAGGAGACGACCGGATCATCCTTGCAGAGGATCATTCGGTGATCGAGCTGTTCGTCTATCCAACGGCTGACCACATTTTTAATATCCGAAAAATCGATGACCATCCCGCGGTGGTCGAGTTTGTCCGACTCGAGGGAAATGACAACTCGACCATTGTGGCCGTGAAGATGACGGCACTTTCCCTCATAGTTCAGGAGACGATGTCCATAGCAAAAATCAATTTCTCGCGTCACAAGATACATGATATGTCCAAGAGGAATGTTAGCTTAGGCGGTAATGGAGATAAGCCGTTCAGGTAAATCGAGTATGGATAAAATAGTTTTCCAGGTCTAGCGGGTGCGGCGACTTCAGGAGGTCATTAAGCGGATCGAAGGTGACCACTACGTATGCTGCAGCGATTTTTGTGATGGCCACTGGACGATCGCGACCATCGCAAGGATCCCCGAGAGCGCGATAATCTGTAGCGCCGAGACATGCTCACCATCCAACGCGCCTATAAGCAAGGCGATTACGGGAATAACGTAAGTAACCATTCCGGCGAATAAAGGACCACGCTTCTGCAGCATAATCGTAAAGCAGAGCAAGGCGATACCTGTTCCAAATACGCCAAGAGCTACCGCACTGATTGTTGGCAGGATCACACTCGCGTTGTCGTAATTGGCTTGGAGCGGTTCTACTATTGCATGTGGAGTCAGGATGATGGTCGTCGCAGCAAGGCAAACGAAGGTCAACATCACCGGCGATACCTTAGAAAAGGTCCGTTTAACGTAAGTATTAGAAACCGCGTAGCTCAGCGGTACGGTGATTGCAGCGGCGAGGTGCAAGAGATCGATATCTCGATGCAGTCCATCAATAAATAAGAGACTGATGAAGCCTAATCCTGCGAGCACTCCGGTGAACTGTCTCGGTGTTGGCCTCACACCGAGCATGGGGATCGAAATCGATATCGTTATTAAAGGAACGAGTGATGGCATTAGTCCAATCATGCCGCTGCCGCAAAACTGAATTAAATAGGGCTGGACGATGAAAGGCCATGCGTAACCCATAAGGACAATAACCGCGAGGCCGGGAATGTGAATCCGCCGAAATGGCCATTGGCGTTCCCGGTAAACGACAATAAGCGTTAAGAATAGTGCGCCACTAAAAACGCGAATAGCAGCGACACCAATGGGTGTATATGCTGTGACTGCTATTTTCATCAAGAGAAAGTTAACGCCCCACAGGAGCGATACCGTAAGAAAGAGAATGTGCTGCATGCGATTCGAATTTGGGTCAGCGGGTTCAGCAGATGGGCATGCGTATTATGTTTTGTCCTCGGATATCTCTACTATCTGACCCTCATTCTTTGCCATCTCCCTAATTTCCTCAGTTATTTTCATCGAACAATATTTAGGGCCGCACATGCTACAGAAATGCGCGCTCTTGAATGCTTCCTGCGGGAGCGTTTCGTCATGCATGCGCTGAGCGGTTTCCGGATCAAGTGAAAGGCGAAACTGTTCGTTCCAGTCAAAGGAAAAACGTGCGCGCGATAACGCATCATCCCGATCTTGAGATCCTGGACGTTTTCGTGCAAGGTCCGCTGCATGCGCGGCAATCTTATAAGCAATCACGCCGTTGCGAACATCGTCGCGTTCTGGAAGTCCTAAATGTTCTTTAGGCGTAACGTAACAGAGCATCGCAGCGCCACTCCAGCCGGCCAATGCTGCGCCGATGGCACTTGTGATATGGTCGTAGCCTGGAGCGATATCCGTGACGAGAGGACCTAATACATAAAATGGCGCACCATGGCAAACATCGATTTGCCGCTCAATATTCATGGCAATTTGGTGCATGGGAATATGACCGGGACCTTCGACCATTACTTGCGTTCCATTTTCCCAACTGCGTTTCACGAGTTCCCCAAGCACATCGAGTTCAGCAAATTGCGCATCGTCGCTCGCATCAGCAATCGATCCGGGACGAAGCCCGTCTCCAAGGCTCCACGTTACGTCGTATTGCCGCATGATTTCACATAACTCGTCAAAATGAGTATAGAGTGGATTCTGTTTGCGGTGCGTCATCATCCATTTCGCGATGAGCGACCCTCCACGACTTACGATTCCCGTGACCCGTTGGGTGGTGAGGTGCAGGTGCTCTAGGAGGATTCCACAGTGAATGGTCATATAGTCCACTCCCTGTTTTGCCTGGTGCTCAACCATTTCGAGGAAATGATGAGGCTGCATATCCTCTATCTCACCGTCCAATTCTTCGAGCATCTGGTAAATTGGTACCGTTCCAATGGGTACGGGCGAGGCTTCGATTATCGCTTGACGGATCGAGTCGATTCCCTTGCCGGTAGAGAGGTCCATGCATGTATCTGCTCCATGGTGCACGGCTTCATGGAGCTTTTCTAACTCCCCATCCTGGTCGCTGGTGACCGCGGAATTACCGATATTCGCATTGATTTTGCATTTTGCCGCGATTCCGATGCCCATCGGCTCGAGTTGCTTTTGGAGATGGACGATATTCGCGGGAATGACCATCCGGCCCGTGGCAACTTCTGTCCGAATGCAATCCAGATCGAGTTCCTCTCGATCGGCAACAAACTGCATTTGGTCTGTAATTATGCCTGCTTTGGCCTTCTCAAACTGTGTAATTGGTTGGGGCATCGTGCCTTCCTCTTAGGGAAATGACTATGATTTTAAAACGGGGTTCTCTTACAT
>CAUZBD010000027.1:0-11667 GCA_963577795.1 Planctomycetota bacterium
AACAAGACCGCATTCAGTACTTCGTCGATCATCTCCCAAAGCGAATCGACTTGAGTTCTCACTTTTTCTCCCATCGCATGGCGTCTTCCCGGATTTCCAATTAATAATCCGGCCACGACCATGGCGATCGGTCCCGAACAATGCAAACCAAGGGCCAGAGGATATCCGCCTGCCACGACTGCCAGGGAGATAAGCAATTCAACATGGACACTATCGACCGTACTGTGCAAATAGAATGCGATACCTCCGAGCAACAGTCCCAGGAGGATCCCACCTCCTACCTCTTGCAAGAGTAAGTAACCAACCTGACTGACCGATAAATCGCTTACTCCAGTCGCTGCATCCAAAAGGACGAGAAAGACAACCACACCCACACCATCGTTAAACAGTGATTCTCCAGAGATCTTGGTTGTCAAACTCTTCGGCGCACCAATTTTCTTCATGATTCCCATCACGGAAATAGGATCTGTGGGCGAAATGAGCGCTCCGAAAAGAAAGCAGATTGTCCAAGACATAGAAATACCGAGTGCCCAAAGGATGTAGTGGGCGAGGACTCCGACGAGTAGAGTCGATCCAAGCACACCAAATGTTGCCGTTATCGTGACTACCCATTTCTGTTCTACTAAATCATCCAGTTTGACATGCAGTGCACCGGCAAATAACAAAAAACCCAACATGCCGTGCATCAGCGTCTCGTTAAAGTCGATTTGCTCTACAAATTCCCGAGCCACCTGAACCATGCGGGGATTCAATACACCGACGAGTACCAACAGTAACGTGAACAGCATCGCGACGACCATCAGCCCGATCGTCTCCGGAAACTGTAGCCAGCGCTCATTTATATAGGCAAAAAGCGCGGCAAGCGTGATCACAATTCCTGATGCCACAATCGGGTCTAATTGGTCCATCGCTGAACTCCGGTGTTTTTGATGACGCAAGTAAGAAAAACGCTTCTTCCTCACACGGTCAAGGGCATTTCTGCGACAACTCTCTGAGGGCCATCTGGTGAAGTGTTGACTGATTTGCCATGATTGGCGTTTTCCCGACACCCTCGAAACAGAATTGAAGCAATCATTTCGGCCTGTGAAGGCTATAATTCGGACAGTGAGGAGAACTTCATGCGGATTGCAGTCACCGGAGCAACCGGTTTTTTAGGCCGCTATCTTCTTCAAGAATTGACTGCTGCCGGTCACCTGTGTCGCTGTTGGACACGTGGGGCGAGAAGCCACACAACCCCAAGCACAAACGCGTCTGTGGAATGGGTCCGGGGGGATTTAAACGATGCGACATCACACAGGGATCTCGTTACTGATTGTGATGCGGTTATCCATGCGGCGCTCTATCGGGCAGGCCCCAACTTTCGTGGTGGAGAAGGCGACCTGCTAACGTTTGTCGAGACCAATCTCCTCGGTACGCTGCGACTGATCGAAGCGGCGCGACAACAAACAAATGCGCGGTTTATTTTTATTTCTACGTGTGCCGTGCACGAGGAAATCCTCGAAGATCGGCCGCTGGATGAAATGCATCCCACCACGCCCCGCACGCATTACGGGGCGCATAAAGCTGCCATCGAACAGTTCATCCAGAGTTTCGGCAGCGGAAGTGGCGATGCCATTTGTGCATTGCGGCCTACGGGAATCTACGGTCTTGCCGAACCCGTTGAAAAAAGCAAATGGTTTTCCCTGATCAAGAAAGTTACCCTTGGTGCGGATGTCGACTGCCATCGGGGTGGCAAAGAAGTGCATGCTGCCGATGTCGCCAAAGCTGCGGCACTGCTTCTTGAGGCCCCTGAGATCAACGGCCAAATCTATAACTGCTGCGACCGTTACATCTCCGAGTATGAAGTTGCACAAATGGCCGTTGACCTCACGGACAGTCAAAGTCGCATTACCGGGGAAACTAAACAACCTCGCCATACGATCGAAACGAAAAAAATTGCACAGCTGGGAATGCAGTTTGGCGGTGAAGGTTTGCTCCGGAAAACGGTTCGTCAAATAGCCGAATCTATTGCCCAAGCACCAGCGACCGATTAGGAATCTGAAATGACAAACAGTAACGTCGGCGATGGCAAGGCCGTCATTTTTGATATAGATGGTGTCTTAATCGACTCGTATCGCGCCCATTTACAGAGCTGGCAGCAAGTCGCCCATCGCTATGGACGCGAAATGACCGAGGAAAGTTTTTCCAGCACTTTCGGTCGTACGAGTCGAGAAATTATTCGGGCACTCTGGAATGAGCTTGCGCTGAGCGAGGAAGAAATCGAGTCCTTCGACCAAGAAAAAGAAGCTGCTTTTCGAGAGATTGTCACCACTGACTACCCGTGGATGGCGGGTGCAGAAGATTTAATTGCCGCACTCTTTGGGGCCGGATACCGCCTGGCGGTCGGTTCATCGGGTCCTAAAGAAAATGTACAACTCATGCTCTCGCAGCTTACCGAGCGGGAGTGGATCACATCGGCAATCAGTGGATCGGATGTGACTTATGGCAAACCACATCCAGAAGTATTTGAACTTGCTGCAAAAAAACTCGATGTATCACCCAATAGGTGTGTGGTGATCGAAGACGCGACAGCTGGAATTACGGCGGCCAACGCGGCCGGGATGGTCAGCATCGGACTCGCCAGCACGGGACACCGCCGCGAGGAATACGCCGAGGCAAATCACCTCGTGGCGCATCTGTCGGAACTTTCACCAGCAGTTATCGCAAATTGGATGGACCAGTGCAGCGACTAAAAGTCAGCTCCCTGCAGAACCACCATCCTGCTTGCCATCAAATTGCTCGGCCAAAAGCCGGCCCAATTCCGGACCGCGGGCATTGAGCGAGACGACCTTTCCCTCACGATCGACGAGGATCACGGTGGGAATACCCGAGATCCCATAGCGACGGGCCAACGGATTATTGAACCCGGTTTCACCTGCCTGATCACTGAAAAGCGTTTTCCAGGGAAGTTCTTCCTTCTCGAGAAAGGCTTCCACGGTCGACTTTTCGTCGTCCAGATTGATACCGATGACATCGAAACCCTTGTCGTGGTACTTCTCATAATTTGCGATCACGTTGGGAAATTCCGCGCGGCAGGGACCACACCATGTGGCCCAGAAGTCGACCAACACGACCTTGCCCCGATAGGAAGCCCAGTCCAATGGACTACCATCAAGAAATGTTCCCGAAAGTTTCATGGCATTTCCTGGCAATTCCAGTCGACGCGCCGTCCCCGCAAGTACTAAAGCAAATTGTTGAATCTGTGGATTATCACTCTTAGAAAATTTGTCTGCAAAGAACTTACTCAAACCTACCGCCTGAGATGTCTGCCCTAGTTGTTCAATCTGAGTAAGCACCTCCATGATCACTTGCACATCCTCAGGATCGACAGGGTGATCTACGTATTTTTTCTCCAAAACCTCCACCACGCGATCAACCTCTGCCGTGTCCGAATTGGGACTAAGCTGTAATTGCGATTGCAGCAATTGCTGCTTTGCAAACGCAGCTACTTGAGGCCGACGATCCTGACTGACTTTTTCTAAAAAAGTTTTCACTTGTTTCGCAGCATCCGGTGCCTCCAAAAGCCCGGCCGCGCGAAGTGTCTCCACAACAATCTGAACGCTCCTCCCGGCTGCCTGAAAATCATCTTCACCGAGCGTCGCTTGATAAAGTTGATCCCCTTCGGTGGCCAAATTGAGAAAGGGATCAGCCGATGGTCGCTGTTCTCCGAGCCTTGCCAAAATCATCATGGCCCGAAATTTGGCCTCGAGGGCAATCGCCGAGAAGTTGAGTTCTTTGCTCTCCTTCGCAGCAACGGTCTTTTCGAATAAAATTTGCGCAATTTTGAGCGTTTCTTCTTGCGTCTGTCGATAATTTTTGAACATTTCCTCGCGGGTGTCCCCCTCGGGACTCTGGCGATTCAACTGCCGCAACCGTTCCACAAGATCGATTGCGGATTCTTTGCTTAGATCAGTTACGGGCTCTCCTGTCTCTTCAGCAGTAGCAGAGGGCAAAGCAGCATCTTTTCCCCCGTCGGGTTTCTCCTCATCAGCCATGAGCGGACTGGAAAAGCAGCAAAGCACGAGAAAGGCTCCCAGCAAAAGGAGATCTCGACCGGGAAGCATGAACATAATGAAACCTTTCTCGTCACGACTGTTGGCAGGAGTATTCCGTTGCGAGCCCTCGCACCGCGCCGACTATTCTACTCCAGTGCCGCCGGACGCGACTAGCAGGCACCCTCAAAATCGTCCCTTTTTTCGCTCTTTTGAGGGTAGACTCTCGAGACATGTGGTCCACCACCCGGTCAAAATCGTTTGCTGAAATTCCTCCGGCAGTCCCTCCGCCGCCATCTCGTAGGCTAAGCGACGGTGGTCGTAGTGGACCGCGATGAATTCGATCCCAAGTAGTCCAATTCCTCGATCCGAAGCGAGTGTGTACCAGACGCCGGTTTGTCCGGCGTTCTCAGGACGCCCTAGCACGCCTACATTGACAAACTGTCTGCCCGCTCTGAGTATTCTGCTCCACTTGATCCCCGTATGTGTTGCAAACACACAATCTATCTTCAAGCCTTCGAGTAAGGCATCCAAATAATGATCACTCGTCGTACTCTCCCATAAAAATTCATTGACTCGTTTCGGGCTTCCATGGCAAAGCAGCAAGCGATGGCAGCCGATATCCAACTGGCGCTTGTCCGGCAGACTGCGGAGGAAGGCTCGACCCGCATCTGATGTATGCGCTAAGGTGTAATCGTAACTTTTCTGCGCAAACACATTATCGCGCGGATCCGTGTATCCACACTGACAGTCATCAAGAGCATGACCGACCGAGTGATCGTAATTACCTTGAATGCACTGCACCTCATACTTTGCAAGCAGCGGAAAGACGCGATCAGGAAAGGGTCCAAAGGCTCCCAAGTCGCCAAGGCAGTAAATCGCGTCAACGCCACGGTTGCGTATGTCGCAAAGCGCCGCTTCGAGGGCAAGATAGTTACTGTAGATTCCACCAAGGAAAGCAATTTGTGCTGAGGGATACTGCATTTGCGCCACAGCCAACTAATTTTTTTGCGGCCACCGGTCGGCCGAGGGATTCGAACAAATCGCCCCGTGTTGATAACAAGTCATACAAGCGCCGTGATTAAGTGCGAAACTCTGCTTCGCTTCGGTGAGACTTTTTCCTAAAAGGGAATCGGGCATTTCAATCAGGATCGGGCACACGTGGACTCCGCGCTCAGAAACAATCCGGCTGTGCTCGCAAATCAGTTGGGAGCAGTCGTAGTCCACAAGCATCTCTTCGGTGACTCGTTCCTGCTCGTCATAGGGTGCCGTTCGCTGCGCCTCGGCGCCTAGCTTGAGCATCGGCAAAATTTTAAGCCGCGGCCTTGCGCAACCTGCCTGCCGTAAGCGCGCGACGAACGCTTCGATCACGCGATCTTCCTCCTCAAGCGGCCAACTACGGGCCGCTGTAATAATCGGCAGAAAACCAAACTGGGCAAGACGGACGACTCCTTCCATCGCTCGATCAAAAGTCCCCTGTCCACGAATCGGGTCGTTCAGCGCAGCAGAAAAACCGTCTACCGAAACGCGGAATTCAAGGCTATATCGACTCCTGCTCTCCGCTTCTGCAAGTTGCGTAAGCCACTTTTCGCGCAACACCGTCCCATTGGTCAAAACGGTCGCAGGACCATACTCGAGGGTATCGATCAAGATCGGGACCATCTCCGGATTCAGGAAAGGTTCGCCCCCGGTAAAATAATATTCTTTCACTCCCATGGCAACCGATTCTTTCAAATACGGCTGCACCTGCGAGCGCGACATAAAACCAAAAGAATCGTTTTTTGGATTACAACTAATAAAGCAATGATGGCAACTCAAATTACACAACGTTCCGGCAACCTGGAACCACAGATGCTCCAAATGGGTAAGAGAGACCTGGGGACTACTGAGCGAATCATTTACAGTTTGACGCAACGTTTGTAGCTCCTCTCTGTTTTATTTGACGAAAATATTCTATGGGTCACATAGAATCGACTTGAATCGTTTGGTAGAGATTGAGGTGCTCATTTTCAGAAATCAGGGAAAATAAGCGGCGAATCTGCTCATAACCAACGGAAAGTAAAAAACGTGCGTCTGTTCCGTAACTTTTGTTTCCCAAAATATAAAAATGGGGTTCCGATGTGGTCAGCAGATCATCGGGTGGCATCTTTTGATTTAAACAATCATCTGTTTTTTCCTGCAGAAGGTAGGCTGCTAATCCGATCGGTCCCTCGCTCACGTGACAAAGTTGAACTTGCAGTTCCTTAAAGATGTTGCAATCGGGACGAAAACCTGTGTGGGCCAAAATAAAGTCGCACAAAATATTTAACTCTTCTTCAACGTTTTTTCCTCGTAGCAGGACCTCAAAGGAATCCGATTCTTCCTTGTGGCAAACCCGCTCTACACTCTTTTTTGGCAAGTAACGCACGCAGCTTCCCTGCCCAACTGCCAACCGATTTGCCGCGTCTGTCAACGCAACGCGATACTTGAGTGGATCATTGGGGATTTCCTCCAGCGGTCCTTCTCGGCCACGTGGATGACGCACTACCCAACTCACCCGAGTCTCAGGTACGGTCGCAGCCAACTCTGCGAGGGCAATGATTGAGGTCGCCGCTGAGTAGCCACCTCCAACAACCAGCGTATGGCGACCGGCAAACTTAGAAGACGAGTCGTGACGGATCACAGGAAGCCGATAGTCGATGGCGCGTGATGCCTGCTGCTCGCCCATAGCGGGCACACCACCCCTACCGAGAAAGCGGTGCTGACCATAAACTCCCGTCGCATCGATGACGATATCCGCCTCAACGACCGATTCTCGACCCTCTTTATCGCAAAGGAACAGCCTGAAAGGGGAGTTGTCGCGATTCACTTCTTGACCAAGATCAGCCCTACGAAGATCCGCTCGTCCGATTGAAACCACTCTGGTTTGCAAATGGAGAGATTCGGCGAGAAGGTCCGTTTCGGCGAGTGGCCTGAGAAAGTGTTCGACATACGCTCGCCCGGTAAGTTGAGCATTTTCATCCGGAGCCCGCCAGTTTGCGTCTTGTGCCTTCAAAGCAGCAACCGCCAACGGGGAGTGATTCATGGCAAATGGGGTGAACCATTCCACGTGCCCCCACTCGAGGATGTGATAGCCTACTTCCTCCTGTTCGTAGATCTGGATATCGTAGCCAAGAAACCTCCCGTACAGGGCGGCTTCAAGCCCGATCGGACCTGCACCCAAAATTGCGATTGTGGGAGAGTCAAGGCTCATCGATTTTTCCGTTGGCCTTCGTTTGCAGCGACCGATTATTGCGCCACGGACTCCGCGACACGACCGATACGGAAATCGTCCCGCTGCACAATCGTGTTCTCACTTTGAATCAACTGCCTCATCAAAAACGCGGTAGCAGGCGAAAGGAATAGTCCCCAGCGGTAATGACCTGCAGCAACCCAAGCGTTGACAAAACCTGGCACCGCATCAATGTACGGATAACCATCAGGAGTCCCCGGACGAAATCCGGCCCAACAACTTTCTACCTCGGCACTGCGTAGTTGTGGAACCCTTGTCTGGGCAAATTGTAGAAGTTGCTCTATCGCAGAGGGCGTCGTCTTCTTCTCAAAACCGACATCCTCCAGCGTCGAACCCACAAGAACTCGTCCATCGAGACGCGGCACAAGATAGTGTTCCCCTTGATGGACCACATTCCGCAACAATTGCTCCTCACATTGCAGCAACGCCATCTGACCTCGAATCGGTTTAACCGGAATGGTACATCGTAGATTCTGTGCCAGTTGCGATGTCCACGCCCCCGCAGCAAGACAAAAATGCTCGGCTGAAAATGAGCCGGCAGTCGTATGCACGGTGACAATCCTTTCACCCCGTATTTCGAAATCCTCCACTTCTGCCTGTTCGACAATCTGAACACCTCGCCGCAGGCATGCCACTTTCAAAGCCTGTAAATGACGTGGATTGCGAATTTGCGCAGAATCCGGAGTGTGATATATAGGAGATCCTGCTTGATCGCCTTGATTGAGGGAGACATGCGGTTCGAGTTGCTTTAGCGACGAAGCATCTAGACACTCAACGCGGATGCCTCGGGATTGAAGTTGAAGCAGATCGCGTGAAAGAGGATCGCCAGAAATTCCTTCGTGCTCAAAAAAAATCTCGCTACAGCGATGATAGCCGTTATCGATACCTGTTTCACTTTTCAGACCCTCTGCCCACTGCATGTGCAAATCTGCACTAAGCCCTGCCAAGCGTTCATACGCCGTATCTCCCTCACGGAAAACGGCGGCTGGTAGGATGCCGGCTCCTGCCCAGGAGGCTTCCTGTCCGCAGAGCCCGCGCTCAATCACCAGCGGTTTTAAACCATGTCGAGAGAATTCGTAGGCGATCGAAAGCCCAACGGCTCCGCCACCGATTACCGCACAATCATTCATGCGTCCAATCTACTCTGAGAGGATCAGCCCGCAAGGAGTCCGTACTGCTGCGAGCAAAAATCAGCCCGACCGACTCGTTTATACATCTCCACGCAAAAAAGGTGGCCCGTCATAAATTTTCGTGATTTGCTCGCACAGAGAAGTCAGATAGGGGTCATGTGAATTGGAATCAGCAAAACCATTCTTTGCCGACTCTTCTAAAAGACGCGTCAAATCTTCCTCTCGATCTATGTCATACCAGGAAGGTAGTAGACTTACGGACCATTTCAGGTCGTCCAATTTTTTTTGGGTCTGTTCCCATACACGCGAGCTTCCCCATTCGATATTCAACATCAAGGGTTCGACCGGTCGCGAAGCACCAATCAGACAGTAGCCACCATCATCGCTAGGGACGAAAACTAATTCGTGATGGCCTAGCACGTCAAAGGCTTGCTCGATCATGACTCGGGGAAGATGTGGCGTATCAGCTCCAATCAGCAGTACTTGTTGCTGACCACTCGCAAACGCTTCTTGGAAATAATTGGCAATCCGCGCACCGAGATCTTCTCCTTTCTGCAGTAACAGATCCCAGTGATCATTAGCAAGAACTGCAAAGTTGGCTCGATACTCCTCCGGCGTGAAATTCAACACCCGACGATCTGCTACCGAGGCGAAACGACGCAGCGTGGTCGTGAGGAAAAGTTGATGCAAAGCCGCCGCCTTGTGTTCTCCACAACAGGGTACCAAACGTGTTTTTACCATCCCCGGTGACCAATGCTTGGCAAGCACGCCAAGCTGTCTGCAAAGATTTCGGTGGGAAACTTCAGCCACGGAGGACCTCATTTATGAGTCTCAGCGAAAAGGTACGCTGGTTCTATTCGCAGTTAAAATATCTTCGCCTCAACGTGTCCACCAACCGGACGGCATCAGAGCAACCGCCGCAGCAACCGCTTCTCTACACGCCCTCGAAATCGGACCTTGCCATCAATTTCGACAACCGGCACACAGCGGTCAAATCGGGCTAGCAAGTCTGCATCTTCATCAATATCCACTTCCTGAGGCACACAGCCATGTTGTCGGAGCGTCTCTTTTGCAACATCACACAAATGACAGCCTTTGCGTGTGTAGAGTACGACCCGTGTCGCAGGCGTTGCTTTCGAACGATGCTGAAAAATCTTTCTGAAAAAATTCATCTTTTTACTTTGTCTGCTCTCCCACAAAAAAGCGATTCCATATTCCTTCATTCTTGAAGCAGAACCAGATTCGCATATCTAAATTAACCGGTACTCCTGGCAGAGAAGCAATAAAAACGACCGAATTTGCAACTATCGCTCACAGTAAAACTAGAAATTCCAGCATTTACGTGCTACGCTGATAATTCCGGCACTGAAGATACGCGACCCACCGTCGGATGGCATCACTATACACCGCAAAAAAACTCTGCGGAGACTGAGCGGAATCTGGTTTTGAACCTCTGTTCCGCAGCCGCGAAATGGCACGTGTCAGTGTAGAAAAACTGCTCGATTTATTGAAGCATAGTGGCCTGGTTGAAAATACAGACCAGATCACCAAGGCTCTGGTTGCGCTCAAAGATGAGTCAGGGGGCCTGCTTCCCGGTGATCCGAAAACGGTTGCGGATTTCCTGATTGAAAAGAAGCTGATCACGGAATGGCAAAGTGAAAAGCTCTTGGAAGGCCGTTACAAGGGGTTTTTCCTTGGTAAGTACAAACTCCTTGGTCATCTCGGTACCGGGGGAATGAGCAGCGTCTATCTAGCCGATCATGTATTGATGCAGCGGCGGGTAGCCATCAAAGTTCTCCCCAAAGGACGCGTAGAAGAATCCTCTTATCTTGCACGATTCAAGAAGGAGGCGCAAGCAGCGGCTCGCCTCGATCATCACAACATCGTAAGGGCCTATGATATTGACGAAGACAAGGGCACCCACTATCTCGTCATGGAATTCATTGATGGCACGGACCTGCAAAAGCTTATCAAAGAAAGTGGACTGCTCGATTATGAACTTGCAGCTCAATATATGGCCCAAGCGGCTGAAGGGCTTCAACACGCCCACGATGCAGACATTGTTCATCGGGATATCAAACCAGCCAACCTCCTGGTCGACGGCCGCGGCACTGTAAAAATTCTCGACATGGGCCTCGCACGACTCGACGATGGAGATGATGAAAAGGCTTCTTTAACTGTCATGCACGATGAGAATGTGCTTGGAACGGCTGACTATCTTTCACCGGAGCAGGCAGTCAACAGCCACTTGGTCGATGGGCGTGCAGACATCTATAGTCTCGGCTGCACGCTTTATTACGTCCTGACCGGCCATCCACCCTTTCCCGAAGGAACACTTCCCCAGCGGATTCTTGCGCATCAAAATAGGACACCTGAAAGCATCCGGAAGGAACGTGCGGACGTCCCCGAAGAGTTGCTTGCGATCTGCGAACAGATGATGGAGAAAAAAGAAGACGACCGTCAGCAGTCAGCAATCGAAGTGGCTCAGCAATTGGTCGCCTGGCTGCAAAGTTATGGTTACGATTACAGCGACTCTGGCAATCCCTCAAGCAGCGGGATGTCGGCGGCACTCACGGCCACCTCTTTAAATCGAAATATCGGTGGCGCTGATCCGGTAAAATCGAATCCTCGCGTTCAGATAACGCGACGCAAAGGACAACCCACAAAAACACCCAGGGTGGTCTCTGAAACAATCACCGATGGGGGTGGCAACACGATCGCAGACGCGGCCAAAGAGTCTGCAAACCGGCAACAGCCAAAAAAACAAACCCAACCTTCACCTCAAAAAATATCGGTCGCAACAACTGTTGCACCCGGGCCAGGTCCGATCGTGATCGATACGGATACCCCCCAGAAACGCAGAGGCAGTACAAAGTCAAAAAGCATCTCGGACCCGAACAGTGCGACGAAGACTGCGAAAAAGAAAGTATCCGCAAGTCGCAAAAAAAAGGTGCGACGCGGCTGGCCGGATTGGATCTGGTATGTGATGAGTAGTCTTGCAGTAGGTTGTCTTATTTTAATCGTGTTGAAATTGGCAAATCTCGGACCATTTCATCCGTAGCAGAGGTCCTTGCCGCCTCGCGATCAACAGCAAACGAAACGCATGCTGACTTATCGCTTCCACACGGAGGCCAGTACAAGGTTTTGGCTTCCCGACCGAAATCCTTCTAGATCGAGACAGATGTAGCGGAAGCCAATTTTTTGAAGTTCTGCAATCAGCCGCTGCCGCTCGGCT
>CAUZBD010000028.1:0-11505 GCA_963577795.1 Planctomycetota bacterium
GCCGTCGATCAGCGGATGGGCAGCGTATCCCCAGATGGGGCTCGTGGTGCCGTAGTCGTCGGTAAGCTGGCGCTGCCAAAGCAGTTTCCCGGTTTCCGCCTCGAGGCAACTGAGCGTTCCTTCGGCGCCGAGGGCATACACCCGCCCGTTCTCAACGGTGGTCGTGCACCGCGGGCCGCTCGGATAGGACAAACGGTAGGGCTGGTCGTAGGCATGTTTCCAGAGCAGTCGTCCATCGGCAGCGTCGAAGCAGAGGACCCGTTCCTCGCCTTCAATCCGCACCCTACCTCCCGGACTGTTGGAGACGGTTCCGGAGCGGGGCACGTAATCCATTAAAAACACTTTGCCGCCCGCCACCGCCGGACCGCTATAGCCGAGTCCGACCGGCTTGCGCCATTTGACTTTCAATCCCTCTTCCGGGAAGGATTCGACAATGCCCTTTTCACGCCACTCACTTGCGCGGTCCGGCCCCAACCACTGTGGCCAGTCGTCGGCCGAAGTCAGGGAAGAGAACGTGCAAAAGACAAGTAGGATGAAAAGAGCAAACCGCATCTTCAAATCTCCTCTACAATCCATAAATCTTATTTTTTGATCGTGAGCGGGGTGCCCACAGTGCCCGCATAAAAGACGAGAATCTCAGCCGGTGCTTCCCCCTCGTTGACGCCGCGGTGCCAACGACCAACTAGTTCGACGATCGGGTCGCCCGCTGCAAGAAGCAGCTTTTTACCCTCGTCACTCTCCACCGTGAGTGTTCCCCGCAGCAGAACCCCCGCATTGATGACCGGGTGCTTGTGCATCGGCAGGCGCACGCCCGGGGGAATCGTGATCCGCTTGATCGTGATTTGAGGCTGTCCTTTGCCGTAGGCGGGAAGGGCGGTTCCATCCCAACTCGTCGTCGAGTGGCAGAGCGTTTGGCGCGTGATTGTTTTTTTTTCGGTCACCGGGGCCAAAAGCAGCGCGATCAGAGGAACAAACAGGAGTGATTTCATGATGGGTGCACCTGCAATAGAGAAGGACCGGATGGCTGTCCGCCGCATTATAGCGAAAGCTCTGGCGGTCGGCGGCTACCGAGAGCACGATCTTTTCCACTCCGGTTTATCGGCTCGTTGTGCTCCCTACGATTCGCGTTGATCGCAAGCCCCTTTTCGAGTAGACACAAGCGGAGATTCGATCCTTACTTCGCTGCAGGTACCCTTGATGCCAACGACAAACGGCACCGGCGAGCAAAAAGTCCCTCGGCCGTATTCCCACACGGCGACGACCGACAAAGTCCTTGCGCTTTTGGCACAGCAACCACTTACTGGCAAACGATTCTTGGACCTGGGGGCAGGGGAGGGTTATCTGACCGATAAGTTGTGCAAGCTGCTCCACACACATGGTCAGCGGCCAGAGGAGTGCGTCACGGCCTGCGATCTCTATCCAGAAACGTTTCTTTTACCCGAGATCGAGTGTGCGGCTGCTGATTTTAATGACCGAATTCCCTTTGAGGAAAAATCTTTCGACTTCATTGTCTGTCAGGAGGTGATCGAACACATTCCGAACCAGCAGCATCTCTTTGAAGAAATCTTTCGGCTGTTGCGACCGGGAGGCAAAGCGTGGATCACGACCCCAAATACCCTCAGCAGCAACGCGCGGATCCGTTCGCTCTTCACCGGCACGATGCCACTGTTCGACATCCTGCCGATCTCCGAGAACAATGTGGTTCGCTCCGGTGGACACATCAATCCGATCTCGGTGTACTACCTCTGTTTTTTTTCCAAGCTTGCCGGATTCGATCCCGTCGATTTTTCCATCGATCGGATCAAGCGATCGGGAGTCCTGTTGAGTTTGCCAATCTATCCACTTGCTCGTCTCTGCAAGATTTTTCACGATGCCCGCCGACGCTCCCTTCCCTACTGGGAGGAGAATCGATTTGCCGCCGATGCGCTCTATGACTGGCGAACGTTCGTCGGGCGAACGATCATTGTGGAGGTAACCCGGCCGAGCGAAGCGGCAGCTCAATCTCAAGCTGCCTAAAAAGATAAAGCGTTTACAAACCGTAGAGCGCTGTCCAATAGCCACCCACCCGGCCCACACCGGTTCGCTTCATATCCGGCTGCAGCAGATTGCTTCGGTGGCCAGGACTGTCTAACCATCCCTGAACGACTTCTGCGGGCGTTGCCTCGCCGGCGGCCAGGTTTTCTGCGTTGGCCGTCGTCCCAAACAGGATTGCCCGATCGAACGGGGTTTGCTTTCCTTCAACGGGCGATTGGTGCGCAAAGAAATTATGTTTCTGCATATCGAGGCAGTGATCGCGAGCCGTGGCCACCAGGCGCGTATCGAGTTCGAGTTTTCCGAGACCATTTTTTTTACGGACCAGATTGGTGAGCTTTAAGATTTCCCGCTCGTCTTTGGTCAACCGGATCGCTATCTTTTTGCGGCGCGCGGTTCCTTGAACCACTTTTTCTTCGCGGGAGAGGAAAGACTCATTAAGCGACTCTTCTGTCTCACTCCCGGCCGCCTGCAACCGGTCGCAGCGGCCTGCTAGTTGCAGCAGGGCCTCACGATCGGCTCGCGTTTCCGGATCGGCCGCAACCAGAGCCTCGATGGATGTTTCTTTCGTTTTGATCACCAGCTTGCGCAATTGCGTCCAATAGGCACTGGTTTTTTTGCTGTAGTTGCCATAAACCACCGTACGCAGACCCAACGGCACGCGGCCACCGGCAGCGATGGCTTGCTGAATGATCTGTTCCTGCGCAGTCGGGTCGTTTTTTGCTGCTTTGTAACGCTCGCCGAGTTCGCGGATTTGTTTACTTTCCGCTTTTTTATCCTCAGGCGATGTCGGTTCGGCACCAGCAGAGCAGGCGAGAAAACAAAGACAGAGAAACAGTAGAAAAGAACGCGCCATTAGTTCGTCGTGGTGTTTTTAGATTGGGGGAAATCGGCGCGAACAGTATCAAGCTGCGTTTTGAGTTTGCCCTGCACTTCGGCGTAAGCGGGTCGGTCGGCGAGGTTTTGATTTTCCTCCGGGTCCGCCTGCAAGTCAAACAGGGCGGTGGCAAGCCGTTTGCCGCGCCCGCCATCGGCGCGCATTTCCATATAGCGGTAGCGGTCGCTGCGGACCGAATCACCCCCTCCCCAGCGGCTGAAAACAGCTTCTTTGTGGGCGGCGTCGGTCTCGAGCAGTAGCGGCAGTAGACTTTTGCCTTGCAGGTGCGCTGGTTTGGGAATTTTTGTCAGATCGCAAAGCGTCGGATAGATGTCGATCGTTTCAACCAGGCGGGTACAGACTTGGTCGCCGGAAATGCCAGGCGCGGCAATGATCAGCGGCACGCGGGTGGCGACTTCAAAGTTGGTGTGTTTGCACCAGAAGCCATGTTCGCCGAGTTGCCAGCCATGATCACCCCAGAGGACGACGATCGTGTTCTCGTCCAGTTCGAGTCGCTCGAGTGCATCAAGCAGGCGGCCTATCTGGGCATCCACAAAACTCACGCTCGCGCGGTAGCCTCGAACCAGCTTGCGCGCCGTTTCCGCAGAGACCGGCCCCTCCTTAGGGATATCTCGATAGCTGCGGAGTTCTCCCCACGTGTAGCGGAAGGCGCGGGAAAGATCGCGGGAAAAATAGTCGTTCCCGGCCAGTGGAATTTGATCTTCCGGATAAAAATCCCAATATTTTTGCGGGGCTACAAAAGGCAGGTGTGGCCGGTAAAAACCACAGGCGAGAAAAAAAGGGGCATCCTGCTTTGCCAGTTGATCCAGGTTGGCGAGCGTTCTGCTGCAGATTTGATAATCGGGGTAGTTCCCTTCGGGCACATCGGCCGCCTCGAACGCAGGGCCGTTCTTTCGCCGGCCGTCTTTTTCGGTTGGCTGGTTCTCAGGCCGCGCCCACCCGATGCTGCGATTTTCCGGTCGCCACGGCGATTCGCTCCAGGCCTGCAGGTCGTCATCCTGGTGATGGTAGATTTTGCCGTTACTGAGCGTGGTGTACCCGTGCTGTTTGAAGATTGCCGGTAGGGAGACTACGTCCGGTACATCGTGATCGACGCGGGTCAGATAATTGCGAAAGCGATCCGGTGTGGGCCGCAGGCTGGTCATCAAACTCGCCCGCGAGGCGCCGCAGGTGGCGATATTGCAATAGGCGCGGGTGAACCGCACACCGGTTCGGGCCAATCGATCGAGGTTGGGCGTGACCATCGCAGTGCGACCAAAGCTTTGGATCTCGGGCCGCAGGTCATCGACGGCAATCAGCAACACGTTGGGTCGGGCCTCCTCCGCAAAGAGCGGTGTGCCGCAGCAGAGGAGAAGCACCACAGCACCTTTAACGTCCATCATCTTCTTTCCACCAATCGGGTCCATCGGCCAAAACGCTTCGATCGTGTTTGATCAACTGCTTGCGCATGGCGGCAAACCGCTCCGGATACTGTGCTGTCAGATCGGTCGTTTCTTGGGGGTCTTCTTTAAGATTGTAGAGTTCAAACGTTTTTAAATCGCCGGAGCCGACTATTTTCCAGTTCTCCTCACGCAGGCCGACTTTGTACTGTTCGGGCGCCAAATGATTCCGCCAATAGAGCGGCTGCTTCCGCTCGATCGAATTGTCGGAGAAGAGCGGGAGAATCGACGTGCCATCGATCACCCGATCGGCAGGCAGCGGGATCCCCACAATCTGACAGATTGTGGGAAACAGGTCTGAGCCGATGATCGGTGTATCGCACACGCTGCCCGGAGCGATGTGGCCGGGCCAGCGGATGATCCCCGGCACGCGGATGCCCCCTTCGTGGGTGTGCCGCTTGCGACCCCGCAGTCCACCGGTCGAACCGCGGGTGCGACTCCCTTCCCGCGTTCCGCTGCCCTCGGGCCCGTTATCGGAAGTAAAGACCACCAGCGTGTCGCCAGTTTCTCCTAATTGATCGAGCGCGCGCATCAGCAGACCGAAGGCGTGATCGAGTTGGGTGATGTTGCCGTGGTGCTGCCGGATACCCGCATCTTCAATATCTTGATAAGGCTGCATGAATTTTTCGGCCGATTCGATCGGCTGATGCGGTTCGTGCGTCCAGACGGTGAGAAAGAAAGGCTTCTGTTCCTTTTTTTCCTCCTTCAGCCAGCGGATCGCTTCTTCTACAGCCAGCACAGCCGAGGGACCTTCCAATTTTCCGGTTGCCTCACGGTTGCGAACGTAGTTGGTCGGGTTGATGTGGTTCGGGCGGGCATTGTTTTGTGTGGCCAGCCACCAATCGTAACCGTGATCGTCCGGTTGCGGCTGATCGGGCGAGTTGAATTTTCCGTTGAGGTGCCACTTGCCAACGTGGCAGGTGGCATAGCCTTGCTCGCGAAGCAACTGGGCGATACTGATTTCGCTTTGCCGCAGGTGGTAATCGCTGCCAGCGGGAATCCATCGCCAGACACCGTTACGGTAGGGAGTGCGGCCCGTGAGGATCGCCGAGCGGGAGGGCGAGCAGACCGCGCAAGCCGCGTAGCACTGCGTAAACCGCATCCCCTCACCAGCAAACCGGTCAAGGTTCGGAGAGTGGATGTGCGGATGTCCGTAGCAGCCCAAATCGCCCCAGCCTTGATCGTCGGTGAGGAAGATGACGATGTTGGGTCGCTGCGGAATGGATTCGGCCCGTGCTAAGTTTGGCAACACGCAGAGGGTGAGCAGCAGGAAACAGTGGATTGAGCGCGTCATTAAAATCCGGTTTCCTTAATGGGGGTTGGAGGGCATCATTTCCCAGGCTTCGACCAGCAGTGCCTTGCACTGTCCGCCCCGGGCAAAGAGTTTGACATCGACACTGTCGCTCCGCGACGGATAGATCCGCCGCATGACCGCCTGCCGATCGTTGGCAAACACCTCGACAATCGATTTGTCGATGAAAATCCGCAATGTCAGCAGCTCTCCCTCGTTCAATTCGAACGGTCCGCCTTCTACGGTTTTGATTTTGTCGGTTTGGCTCGATTTGTGGGTGTCGATCTTGAGCTTCTTTTCTTTCGCATCGTAAAAGATGAGCGTTTCCTCTTCCGCATCGGGTGAGCAGCGGACTTTCACTCCGCACTCGGTGGCGGTGCCTGGATCGATCATGACCCGCATCTCCAAGCTATCGCTGTGCAGATCGAGATCGACCTCGCCATCGACATCAAGGTTTTCCATTTTTTTTCCGTTGTAGCGAAGCCGCTCAATTTCCTGCGGCACCTGCATTCGCATTGTTCCATCGGGCGCGATCGAGAGGACGCGGGGCAGGCTCATCGTGCCCGACCAGTGTCCCTCGGCTTTGAGGGAAAAGTCGGGGCGATCTTTGGCCCAGGCCCACATGATGCGGCGTCCCTGATCATCGAGCAGACTCTCAGGCGCAAAAAAACTGTTGTCGACCCAACTCATCTGCTCGTGATGCGTGGGATAAAACTGTTCGTCGAGCCATTCACCAAGATAATAGCGGGCTCCCAGTTCGTGGCTGATGCAGAGCAACACGTGCCGTTTGCCTAATTTAAAAAAGTCGGCGCAGGAAATGTCTTCATGGATGTCGACGCCCTCGGCGGGGCGTGCCAGCAGGTCGCCCCGATATTCCCAAGGACCAGCGAGCGAATCAGCACGGGCGATTGCTGCTCGCTTGCCACCGAAAATGGCGTAGTAGTTTTCACCTTCGAGCCATCCGTAGGGATCCCACGATTCATATTTGCCGTGATGCGGCTCACCCGGTTTTGTTTGGGGTGTAATCGGGTTTGATTCGAGTTTTTTCCATTCATCGAGATCGTCATCCAAGGCCACGGCCATCGCGTTGCCCTGACCGACTTGGTGGTAGCACATCGTGGGCACGCCATCTTTGTTGACAAAACAGTTACCGCTGAACATCCCCGTGACCAGCTTGGTCGGGTGGTGCCGCCAGTGGCAGAGATCGGTACTGGAAACGTGCCCCCAGTTGTGACCTCGCTCGTCCTGGAAGATATAGAACAGGTGGTAGCGCCCGTTCCAGAAGATCGCGCCGTTGGGGTCAAACGGCATACCGGTTCCCTCGGGAATCACAAAGTGATAGCCGGGTCGGTGCGGATCGGCGAGCAGTCGCTCCCGCAGTGCGCGAGCGGCAGCCGCTTCCTGCTTGGGGGTGAGTTTGACCGTAACCGGTGTTGGCGGGTCGGCCGTAGCGGTCTCGGAATGCATCATTGCTGCAACAAGAACGATTCCACAAAAGATTTTCAAAGGCAATAGGCGCCGCATTCAATGCACCTGCGTGGAGGACGAAGCGTAAATTTGGAAGTGCCTATTGTCCCACTACCCCTTTGGTTCCGTCAAGGTCTGCAACGCATCGCTGCTCGAGAGGCCTCTGGAATCCTGAAGAGTCGATCCATAAAATTCAGGTCGCACCGTTACACGTTTTTGATTCATGCTATGTTCGGCATTCATTTCACCTCATCAAGGAGTTGCTTGCGACCTGCATTGCGTCGGCATTTTGCACAGTGATAAAACAGTTGCTGTGTGGATCCAACGAAGCAGATTTCTTGCATATTTTGTGAATATATGAAATATAAACTCGCACGCCTTTTCTATCCTTATGGTGCATGTCGGAAAGTTTTGCGCGGTCCACTGCGGGGATATAAATTTCATGTTGCCCCGGGCTACGGATTGACGTATGCGTTTGGCTCGAGTGCATTGCACCTGGATGCTTTAGACCAGTTGGTCAGTCCTGGGATGACCGTGTTTGACATTGGCGCGAATCGTGGTCTCATTAGTCTACTTTTCAGTCATCGCGCAGGTGAGCGAGGACAAGTTGTTGCTTTTGAACCGATCACGGAATTGAACCATGACTTCGCAGCAAACATGACGCTGAACCAGGTAGGCAATGTTACATTAGTGCAGGCTGCTGTGAGTCAGTCAGAGGGTGAAATGCTGATGGAATACTCGCCTGAGCATTCGACGCAAGGAAAGTTTCAAACTGCAGAACCCGGTCTGAAGGTTTCGGGCGCACATCCACTCAAAGTACGGACCGTTGCACTTGATAATTATGTTGAAACTGAAAAAGTGCAGCCCGATTTCATGAAGATCGATGTCGAGGGAGCTGCGGGGTTCGTATTCTCCGGTGCTCGAAAAGTTTTGTCGCAAATGCGTCCGACGCTTTTTGTCGAGTTGCATGGTCCGGAAGAACAGGCATCAATGGATAAAGCTGTGCAAGAGTATGGTTACAAGGTTTACGACACAGAAGGGACGCCTATTGAAAGTGTCGTGCGTGGCTGGCATAGTCCGATTATCTGTCGTCCTGAATGATGGTTTTTTATGACGCCTCGATAGTTTTGGCGTGGGTTCTGGTTTGCCAAGTGAGTGAGAAGTCCTTGTAAGCGGGTAGGCCGCTGGTGGGCCCCACGGCAATTGCGGTAGACTGTGTGCCTGCCGACCGGTTGCATTTTTTAAACCAATCGTCTTTGTGCGGAGAACCTTTATGTTGCGAACCTTTCTTTGCGCTCTTGTCCTTTTCGTCAGTGGCGCCAGTTCGGCCAGAGCTGACAAAGTGATCTACGCTGCCGATCACAACACCGGCAAGGTGGTGAAATTCAAGGAAGATGGCACGCCGCTCTGGGAATTCCCCAATCGCAGTGCGCACGATGTGCAGGTGCTCGCCAACGGCAATATTTTGATCAATCCGCGGAGCGTTCAAGAAGTTACGCCGGAAAAAGAGATTGTCTGGGAAGTGGGCCCGCCGCTGGTGATGCATGCCGAAGCGTGCCAGCGACTGCCCAGCGGCAACACGATGATCGCCGACAACGGAACGCATACCGTAATGGACATCACGCCCGATAAAAAAGTGGTCTGGAAGTACGACGTGCCGGGCGGGGCGAATATGCGGATGGTTCGGCGGTTAGACAACGGCAACACCCTGATTTGCGCATCGAGCAGTAATGTGGTGCTGGAGGTTAATCCGCAGAAGGAGATTGTCTGGAAATACGAGTTGCCGTTTCCCTATCTGGCCGAGCGGCTCGAGAACGGCGACACGCTCATTTCCAGTGGCGACGGGGCAGGGCAGCGGGGGTACTACCTGATTCAAGTCGACAAGGATGGCAACACCGTTTGGCAATACGGGGGCGAAGACGCTCCGAAAGAGGAACAACTCAATTGGCCCTCCGGGTTTTCGCGGCAGGCCGATGGCACGATCTATGTTTCGGAATGTCGCTCGGCACTGATTCGCGTGATCAGTCCTGATCGCAAAACGTTTCGGATCATCAAGAGTCCGGTGATGGAGCATGCGGCCACGATCGTGGTGGTCGATGAGGAAAAAGACCAGTCCTCTTCTGCCGCACCCAAAGATCAGACATCCACTGTTCACGCGTTCGATTTTACAGCCGAGGCGTTTTCCGGCCGGCCGGATGGTCGCCCCAAAGAACTGTGGGGCTACAACGGCCAGTTTCCCGGTCCTGAGATCCGGGTCCGGGAAGGCGATCGGATTCGCGTCAACGTGCAGAATCGATTGCCGGTTGCTACATCCATTCACTGGCACGGCATGAAACAAAAAAACAACTGGCAGATGGATGGCGTGACGTCTGTTTCCCATGCGCCGATTGAGCCAGGCGCAAGTTTTACCTACGAGTTTGTGGCCGAACCGGCAGGAACGCACTGGTATCATTCTCACACCGGCCTGCAATATTCTGAAGGACTCTATGGTCCGTTGATCATCGAATCGAAAACGAACGATTACGATTACGATCGCGAACAGGTGTTGATGGTCGGCGACTGGTTTGTCGAAAAGAGCGACGACATTTTTAAAAAAATAAAAAGCGGCGCCTACATGAAAGCGAAAAAGCTAGGCAAAGGCCCAGCCAAGCCCGATTATGGCGATGTGCCTTTCGAGTCGTTCGTGTTCAATGGCAAAGGGCGATCACCCGACCGATTGCAAGGCAAACTCAACACGTTTGTGGTTGAAAAAGGCGAAACCATCCGGTTTCGCATTATCAATAGCTCGTCGACGTATGCCTTGAAATTGCAAATCGACGAGCACCCGATGACGGTTATTGAAAGTGACGGTCATCCGGTCCAACCGGTCACGGTCGATGGCATCACGATCGACATCGGCGAACGATTTGATGTGTTGGTCGAGGCGAACGGCAGCGGCACGCACGCCATTCGCGCCTCCACACTCGGTGGGCAAACCGGTCTGGCACTGCTGCAGTACAAAGACAGCCTCGTGACGAAGCCGGCCAAGGATGTACCTTGGGGTTCCACGATCGCTGGTCCTTCACTGTTGGCTCCGCAGCCGGTCGATTTGCCGGCCACCGGAGAGCGTAGTGTGGAGCTGAATTTTTCAGGCAGCATGATGCCCTATGCGTGGCGAATCAATGGCCAGGAATTTCCGGACCGGCCGCCGGTCGGAGTGCAGGAAGGGGAACACGTCCGTTTTGTGATGAAAAATCCGACGATGATGGCCCATCCGTTTCATTTGCACGGGCACTACTTTCGCGTTCTTGGTCGCCCGGGTGAACTCAACTTAAAAACCCCGCCACTCAAAGACACAATCACCGTTCCGGCCAAAGATGCAATGGTGGTTCAATTTTATGCCGACAATCCGGGGAAGTGGTTCTTCCATTGCCACATCGAGTGGCATCTCGGTATTGGCATGGCGCTGGTGGTCCAGTATCCAGATCTCTAAATGCAGTGACTTTAAATTTATTGGCCTCGGCTTGGTTCTTCGGTTGCGCCTCGCTCAGTTCTCGCCATGCACAGCCAAAGCAAACGGCGTTCAATGACCGATCATTACTACCAGTGTAACAACCGCTGGATCGGGGTGTGACTTAGGGGGCTAGGTCAGCACCAATGTCTTCCCCATCGGTGGCTAAACCCAAAAAGTCGCTGCTCTCGCTGAGCCTGTAGTCGCCAGTTAGCCAATTGACAAATCCCACGTCATCCACAGAATCCACAATCAGATAGTCAAAGGGGTCGTAATTGCTCTCGGGCACATTGCGGCTACCGCCGATGATGACATTGTTGCGCCAATCGAAGGACTCGATATAAATATTCTCCATTGGTACGTTGCCACCGATATGGTGCCCGTACTTGGAGTGGCTCATGATGTTGTCCGTGATTTCAAAGCGTTCAACCACAGGCCAGCCCGCAGAACTGCCGTCAGTAGCTATCATCGCGTTCCCCAGCACACCAGGGTCAAAGAGGAGCGTGTTGTGGGTAACGCTTAGATCGATGATCGGGCCTGCGCTATTGGCGTTGAGCTCAAGCATCCGGTAAGTAATATCCGTCGCCAGATTATTTTTAATGCTGACGCGTTCGAGCTGTTCAGGGTAGGCTGGAGCATTGACAGTGCGGGACCCTGACATGCTCACGAAGACGCGTGCGTCTTTAACAATGTTGTTGTGGATCGTCACGTCTCGCACCGCGGTCCAATTAGCGACAGATCCCTGAATCGTGGGCGTCAGCAGGATCGCGTAGCCGATCTGCGAATCAGCCCAACTGTTCTCGAAAACATTGCCGTCAAGCAGCACACGCTGAGCGTTCTTGAGTTCGAAGAGGTTCTTGACGCTCCAGTCGTATCCGTTGTATTCCGG
>CAUZBD010000029.1:0-11368 GCA_963577795.1 Planctomycetota bacterium
ACACGGCGCCAGGCGCTTACGACCGCGTTGTCGACCGGTTACTCGCATCGCCTCATTTTGGTGAGCGGATGGCGATTTACTGGCTTGACCTCGTACGCTACGCCGACACAGGGGGCTACCACGGCGACAATGATCGAGATCATGCTCCCTATCGCGATTACGTGGTGGAGGCCTTCAATAAAAATATTTCCTACGACCGGTTCATCCGCGAACAGCTTGCAGGCGATCTTTTGCCTGATGCAACGCAGGGTCAACAGATTGCCTCAGGATTCAATCGGCTCAATATGACGACCCGCGAAGGGGGCGCGCAGCCGAAGGAATATATGGCGATTTATGCGGCGGACAGAGTGCGTAATACGGGTTCTATTTTCCTGGGGCTCACGCTCGGGTGCTGTCAGTGCCACGATCATAAGTTTGATCCCTATACAATGCGGGACTTTTACAGCATGGCCGCCTTTTTTTCAGATGTGCAAGAAACGCTGGTGGGTATTCAGAAACCGCTCGTGCTGCTTGACCAACAGCAAATCCAGCGCGTTCATGATCTCGGCGAATCCGTAGCTGCTGCACGAAAACTGCTTGCCGGATCTTCGGAGGCGTGGGATGCCGCCCAAGCGGTATGGGAACAAAAGGAAAAACCGACAATCGACGTGGGGTGGCAGGAGCCGCAGTCCATCGAAATCCTAAGCGAAGCGAAAACCGCGTTTAAAGCACTTGAGGATGGTTCACTGCTCGCTCTCGGAGAGCGTGCACCACGCGACACTTATCAAATGGAGATACCGATACCCGAAGGGGGGCTCTCTGCGTTCGAACTGGAACTTTTGCCCCACACCTCGCTTCCCCGACAGGGTCCCGGTCTGGCTGGCAACGGAAATCTGGTGCTCTCTGAGTGTGAATTGTGGCGCGACGATGTGCAGCTTTCGCTCTCGGAGGCGGTCGCCAGCCATTCGCAAGGTGGCTGGGAAATTGAAAAATCGATCGATGGCGACACCCATACAGGATGGGCTATCCGTCCAAAGGTCGGCGAGCGGCTTACCGCTTATTTTTCTCTTGGGCAGCCGATCGAACCGGGGCAACAGGGGCAAGTGCGCATTCGTCTACGACAACTTTATGGTAGCGGCTATTTGATCGGTCGACTCCGATTGAGGACGACCGCAACCGAGCGACCACTCGAAAGCATCAAGCCGCGTTTGCCTTACAAAGCGGTTTACGATGTCCTTGCGCAAAGCGAGTCGCAGCGGTCCGAAGAAGGAAAACAATTGCTTCGCGACCATTTTCGTCGTATTGCCCCCGAAACAGCTTCGGTACGGAAACTAATCCAGGATGCAGAGGGCGAAAAGAAACAGATTGAGGATACAGCGCGTAAAGTTTTAGTCACGATGGCGGATAAACCGAGGGTGGTACGTATTCTAGGGCGAGGGGATTGGCAGGATGAGAGCGGTGAAATTGTCGAGCCCGCCGTTCCCGAGAGTCTCGGATCTGTCGAGGCCTCCGCTGGCGAGCGACTCAGTCGTCTCGATCTTGCCCGTTGGCTGGCCGACCCACAGAATCCGCTCACAGCACGCGTGTTTGTTAATCGACTCTGGAAATTGATGTTTGGGCGAGGACTGGTGCAGTCGCTCGGAGATTTCGGTTCCCAGGGATCGCTTCCCAGTCACCCCCAACTACTTGATTTCCTTGCGGTTGATTTTATGGAGAGTGGTTGGGATGTGAAGCAACTCGTACGTCAAATCGTGACCACCAGTACCTATCGGCAGTCTTCCGACACTGCGGGTGATCAACTTGAGCGGGATCCGGACAATCTCTGGCTCGCTCGTCAAGGACGTTTTCGTCTCGATGCGGAAGTGATTCGCGACAACGCACTTGCCCTGAGTGGACTGTTGGTTCCGCGGATCGGTGGTGAAAGTGTACGCCCCTATCAGCCGGAGGGTTATTTGGCGCACTTAAATTTTCCACAGCGGACCTACAAGCAGGATGAGGGTGAAAATCAGTACCGGCGCGGGCTTTACACCTTCTGGCAGCGTACTTTTCTGCACCCCGCGATGGCCCTCTTCGACGCTCCATCCCGCGAAGAATGTACCGTCGCCAGGCCACAGTCCAACACGCCACTTCAGGCATTGTTGTTATTGAACGATCCAACCTATGTCGAGGCTGCCCGGGCGCTGGCATTACGGATTCTTCAAGAGGGTGGCCAGGACGATCATGCGCGACTTCGCTATGCCTACCGGCGGGCGTTGGCGCGCGATATTGAGAGTGCGGAGGCAGAGGTCTTGGGGGCACTGATCGTAAAGCATCGTGCGCACTATCAGCAGCATCCTGAGCAGGCAGCTGCTTTGGAACAGAATGGTCTGCATCGCGCTTCGGAGGATGTGGATCTTATTGAGTTGGCGGCCTGGACCACGGTAGCCCGAACCGTGCTGAACCTCCATGAAACAATTACACGAAACTAGCGTGAGCGAGCGCCCCTATGACCATGCATCTGTCTGATCCCGTTTTGCAAGCAATCTGTCGACGTACTTTTCTGAGTCAGGGACGGATGGGCCTCGGTTCAGCAGCGCTTTGGTCGCTGTTGCGCGATGAAAGCACATCTGCCGAGTCGTTGCCCGACGGCGGAAGTCGTGGGATCGTGCAACCGCTGCATCACCCGCCTCGGGCAAAGCGGGTAATTTTCCTTTGCCAAGCTGGCGGTCCTTCGCACTTGGAAACGTTTGACTACAAGCCAAAACTTACGGAGATGGATGGGCAGCCGATGCCTGAATCGTTTACCAAAGGACAGCCTATCGCGCAGTTACAAAATAATGAATTGCGATGTCTTGCGCCGCAGCGGTCGTTTAAGAAATATGGCCAGAGTGGACAGATGATAAGCGATGTTTTCCCCCACACGGGCGAATTGGCGGACGAACTCTGTATCGTGCGTTCGGCGCAAACCAATCAGATCAACCACGATCCGGCGCACACCTTCATGAATACGGGAACCCAGATCTCGGGCCGCCCCTCGATGGGTTCCTGGTTGACCTACGGGTTGGGAAGCGAGAGTGACAATTTACCCGGATTTGTCGTGATGACCTCCGTCGGAGGCGGGCAGAGCCAACCGATTGCATCGCGACAATGGCACAGTGGTTTTTTGCCCAGTCGCTATCAGGGCGTGCAATTTCGCTCGGCCGGCGATCCGGTGTTATATGTCAGTCGGCCACAGGGGGTGGCGGCCGGTCCGCAGCAGGATGTCTTGGCAGCGGTGACGGAGCTGAACCGATTGCGCGAAGCGACGACGGGGGATCCTGAAATCAAAACGCGGATTGCCCAATATGAATTGGCGTTTCGGATGCAGCGGAGCGTGCCCGAATTGATGGATATTTCGGACGAACCGGCGCATATTCTTGATCTCTATGGGACGCCGGGGGGGGATGGCAGTTTCGCATCCAATTGCCTGCTGGCTCGTCGGTTGGCCGAGCGAGGCGTCCGGTTTATCCAACTCTATCACCGAGGATGGGACCACCACGGTGGCGTGAAGGATGGAGTCGCCAAAACCGCGGGCCTCGTCGATCAGGGGACGGCGGCTTTACTTACGGATTTGAAACAACGCGATATGCTCAAAGATACGCTCGTCATCTGGAGCGGTGAATTTGGCCGGACCCCGATGGCCCAGGGCAACGGTCGCGATCACCACATTAAGGGCTTTTCCCTCTGGATGGCCGGGGGAGGGATTCGGGGCGGAATGTCCTGGGGGGCCACCGATGAACTCGGTTATCATGCGGTTGACAACGTCTTCCACGTGCACGATTTACATGCCACCATGCTGCATCTTCTCGGCATCGATCATAAGCGACTGACCTACCGTTTTCAGGGTCGCGATTTTAGGCTGACTGATGTGCACGGTCGGGTGGTTCAGCCCCTTTTGGCATGATCCACAATGCCGTCAACTGCACCGCATCTTGAAGGGGTTGCAGACAGAGGCTACGGTAGGGGACGGTTGCCCTTCAGAAATCGGTACACTGGGCCCCCCCAATCGTTTTGACCCATCTCCCCTAAGGAAAGATTCACGATGAGCGATGCAGTGGTCCGTGGAGTCGTACACTTGATTGAAGAAACGAAGACCTATGGTCAAAAAGGATTCCGGAAGCGATTGATCGTTCTTGAGCAGGATAATGGCCGGTTCACGAATTACATCCCCGTTGAATTTGTTCAAGACAATTGCGAAAAGGCCGATGGAATGAATGAGGGCGATGAACTGGAAGTTCGCTACCGACTCAATGGCCGCAAGTGGCAAGATAAATGGTTTCTTAATGCGGAAGCGCTCGATTTCGAGGTACTCGGTCAGAAGAGTGCCGCAGTCCGGGCAGATTCGGCGAGCGATACAGAAGACTATATTCCCGACGACGATGTGCCCTTCTAGTGGCACGCAGCATTTTTGTCTCCGCTTTGCGCTGAACATCAGCGGAAATCGCGAGACCGGTGACTCAGGGATGCGAGTTCTTTGCCCAAGTCCTCTAGTTTTTCGACAATCAGATGAATGACCTGATCTTTTCTTTCCAGACGTCCACGGACGATCAGCGCTGTTGATTCGGTGGCCGCGGCACGAAATCGCCGCCAGGTTCCTTCGTGGATGATAAGATTTGCGACCCCCGTCTCATCTTCGAGTGTCATGAAGGTGATGCCGTGTGCCGTTCCGGGCCGCTGACGGTTGAGCACTAACCCGGCGACAGCCACTTTCCGATCGCAGGGATGTATTTTCAAGTCTTGGCAGCACGCGACCTTTTTCTCAGTCAGATATTGTCGAAAAAAGGAGACGGGATGGGCACGGAGCGAAAGTCCCTGGGTTTGATAGTCGGCAAAAACTTGCTCCCATTCGGTTAGTGGCACGAGGCTGAGGCAGACATCATCCTCCTCGATATCTTGTTCAAAAAGTGGATAGTCGCGATGCGATTTTTCTTGGGCGAGTGCATTCCAAAGTGCACCACGACGGTCGAGAGTGAGCGAGAGAAAGACATCGGCACGACTGAGTTGCGCAACCGTGACTCGGCCGAGACCGGTGCGCTGGGTGAAATCTTCTATTGAACGATAGGGGGTCGAGGTCCCGTCCACTTCCCGGCAGGTAACGATCCGCTCAGCCACTTTCTGCTGCAGGCCATGAATCATCCTCAGCCCTAAGCGGAGGAAAATTTCTTGATTTTCCGCTTCGAGAGTACAGTCCCACGCGCTACGGTTGACATCCGCCGGTCGCACCCCAACGTCCGCCTGCCGGCACGCTCGAATGAGTTGTGCCGGTGCGTAAAATCCCATGGGCTGACTGTTGAGTAGGGCCGCGGTGAAGGCTGCGGGGTAATGGTGTTTGAGCCATGCCGAAATGTAGACCAGTAGTGCAAAACTGGCTGCGTGCGATTCAGGAAATCCGTAGAGTCCGAAACTCCGCAATTGCGAGAAGAGTAGCTCACAGTAGGCTTGGTCGTATCCTCGCTGCCGCATGCCCTCAACGAGTTGCTGGCGAAACGGATCGATCGAACCATCGCTCCGCCACGCTCCCATGGCCCGGCGGAGAGCGTCGGCTTGCCCTGGAGTGAAGCCAGCGGCCGTCATGGCCAGTCGCATAGCCTGTTCTTGAAAGAGCGGTATTCCGAGCGTTTTTTCCAGAACCGAGCGAATTTCCGGGCTAGGATATGCGACCGGTTCGATACCGTGTCGTCGCCGCAGGTAGGGATGAACCATGTCTCCCTGAATCGGCCCAGGGCGGACAATCGCCACCTCGATCACCAGGTCATAAAAATTTCGGGGGCGTAATCTCGGCAGCATGCTCATCTGTGCCCGACTTTCAATTTGAAAAACACCGACTGTATCCGCCGCGCAGATCATATCGTAAACCGCAGTGTCCCCCGGAGGCACCGTGGCCAGCGATAACCGGCGATGCGTATGTTTCTCAATGAGCACAAATGCCTTACGAATGGCAGTGAGCATTCCCAGAGAGAGGCAGTCGACTTTGAGAATCCCGAGAGTATCGAGATCATCTTTGTTCCATTCGATAACCGTTCGTCCCGACATGGCGGCGTTTTCGATCGGCACCAGTTCACAGAGTGGACCGCGGGTCATCACCATTCCGCCAACGTGCTGAGAAAGATGGCGAGGAAAGCCGCATAATTCTCTAGCTAATTTGATCCAGCGGGCAAGTAGCGTCGCAGAAAGATTGAGGTGGGCGGTTCGCTCTTGGATGGATTTGAGATCTGGTAGCTGGCGACGCCCGATCTTTTTGGCGACAGTGTCGATTGTTTCGAGGGGAATTCCGAGCGCTCGTCCAACGTCTCGCATCGCAGATCGGGGTCTGTAGGTGATCACTACAGCCGTCATCCCGACGCGTTGACGACCATATTTTTGGTAAATATATTGTAAAACTTCCTCGCGGCGTTCGTGTTCGAAGTCGACATCGATATCGGGTGCTTCGCCGCGCTCGCGACTGATAAACCGCTCAAAGAGCAGATCCATGCGGGCCGGATCGATCGATGTAATTCCCAGGCAGTAACAGACCACAGAATTTGCCGCCGAACCTCTTCCCTGACAAAGGATGCCACGGCGGTGGGCAAACTGCACCAGATCCCAGACGGTAAGGAAATAAGCTTCGTAACGGAGTTCACCAATCAGATTGAGCTCATGCTCAATCTGTTGCGATACTTCCCGGCCGATTCCCTGAGGGTACCTCCACCTAGCGCCCTGCCAGGTCAACTGCGCCAAGTGCTCCTGCGCGGTCATCCCCGAGGGGACGAGTTCTTCGGGATATTCGTAGCGAAGTTCATTGAGTGAAAAATGGCATGCATCGGCAATTTCGACCGAGCGTTCGATTGCCTGCGGCACCGTGGCAAACAAACGATGAATCGCTCGAATCGTCCGGAGATGCCGTTCGGCGTTCTGCGGCAGATGCTCTCGGATATTTTTAACCGTTGTGGAAAAGCGGACAGCGGTTAGCGTTTCGTGCAGGGTGCGACGGAAACGTCTGTGGTACAGCACATCGCCGGCCGACACGAGTGGAATTTGTAGCGATTGAGAGAGTGATTGGAGGCGACCGAGTTTCCCTTGATCATCTCGGCCTCGATGCAGTGTTGCCAGAAGACTGCACTGTTTGCCAAAGATTTCACGATATTTATTTAACTGGTGAAGTATTTTATTTTTCTGTGCCGGATCCTCTGCCAAAAAAAATCCCTCAGGGGAAGCAGCTGCGTAAAGACCTTTTCCGTGCTCGGCGAGATCTTTGACCGTCAGGTGGCAGTTTCCTTTTTGTGCGCGGCGACGTCCACAGGTAATCAATTGCGCAAGCCGACCATAGGATGCCCGATCTGTAGCGATCAGCACGACGGCGGGTGCAGCGACAGGTGTAATTTTGGCTCCGATCAGGAGCTTCAGTCCGGCTGAAGCGGCTGCGGCGTGGGCCCGCACGATTCCTGCCAGCGAGTTTTCATCGGTAATAGCCAGAGCGTTGTAGCCGAGTTCTGCGGCGCGTGATACAAGTTCTTCCGGGTGAGAGGCACCTTGAAGGAAGGAGAAGTTAGTCGTGCAATAGATTTCTGCGTAAGGCATCGTTCGTATGCGCATGCATATGGATCGTGTGCGGAGAGGTTCGGTGACGTTCGGCTTGAGGTCCAGAGTATTGGAACGCGAGGCAGCCAAACGCCCCGTTAATCGAATTCACCATGTAAAAACCAGGCGCTGTCCTGATGGCGACGAAAGAGCCAGAATCTTCTCAGTGTGCTGGTTTCTACGCGGTAGTAATCTCGGAGAATGTGTCGGGGGGGGTGCCGACCGTGCCAACTCGACTCGATTCTTTCGGGACCTTCCAGGCGAATGATGGTGTGACGGTCGCCGAGGCAAGAAAACTCAACGGGCAAGTCATGCTGATCACGGCTGAAGAGGTGGAGCCGCTGCGGATGCGGCTGTAGCCAAAGGGGACGGAGGCCAACCGCTTCCTGGGACGGATTTTTTTTCGGGGCGTGGGTGGATTTAACTCGAGGGCTGAAGCGTATGGCCCGTTCTGGAATCGCATCTTGAGTCCACCGTGGCTGAACAACGGCCCCAGGTCCGAGACGACTACGCAGCCTTTCGAGACAGCGATGGAGAGGAGCCATAAAAGGATTTTTTTGTAGGTAATTTCCCCTCTCGCGGTTTTCTCTCCCTTCTCTCTGGTCGACGTTGAACCAGGAAAGTTGGTGATGTTCTTCTTTGGCGACTTCGGTCACCATTAAAAAAACGCTGCTGACAGGTGCCGAGAACGTCGTCCGCTCAAGGCGGAGTTCAAGCAGTTCGGCAAGATGTGGAACATCCCCGCAGGCGTGGTAGAGAGAAACAGTAAATTGCTCTTCTGTTCGGTCCTGTAGCTTCAATCGACAGGCGATTTCCAGAGGAATACGGCTCTGACTGGTGAGCAGTAATTGTAATCGATCGATCAGTTGCCGAAAAATGTTTTTTAAAACGGAACGGTCTGCTGTCGGGAATTCAAAAATCCACTCAGCAGCAACAGGTTCCGCTGGAGGAATCACACGCAAGACCTCGTCGAGGGTGCCGGCAGTCTGGTCGATCCGACAGAGAATTTCCTTCCCGAATCGCGCACTCAGTTGTTGGCGGGGCAGTGCAGTCAATTGGCCCACGGAGTGAATGCCCAGAGATACGAGCAATTCGACCGTAGGTGTGTTTAGTCGCAGGGCAGCCACCGGCAGGGCGTGCAGCGCATCGAGCAGCGAAAGCTGCGGAGGAAGGAAGTGGAGAGTGATGGGGGACTCCTCCTCAATGAAATCATTCGGACAGATGGTCGATGGGTGGCCAAAATGAGCCAGAGCCCAAGCCGCGCCAATCGAATCGGCGATTCCCAAATGCGCCACAACGTTACGCTTGCATAATTGCTGGACAATTTTCTTGACCAGTCCCCGTTCTCCCCCGAAGTGCGGACCCAGTCCGGTAATTTCCAGTACGAGAGTACTGCCTCGAAGGCCGCGCTCTCCAGGCTCCCGTTCGATCGCTACCCGGGGACTGAACTGCTGGCACCAGAGGGCAAAAGCCTTGAGCCGTTCACTCTCCATCTTTTTTCTTTCGTTGTGTTGTCGGTGTGTGCATGGCTGCTCGGAATCTGTAACCGGGAGAGGTTCAGGAAGCCACAGGCAGAGATACCGCTTGGCGGAAGGTTCCGTTTTCATGGTCAATTTCCAATTCAATGCCGTTGCCTGCGGCTAGATGGGCACCGCGCAAACGCTCGATGCGGAGCCGACTGAATAAAAAAAAAGAGTTACTGTTATTGCTGTTATTGCTGTTGTGCGGCACAAATCGATGATCGCCGGAGATTGCGTGAGGCACAGCGCGAGGCACAGCGCGAGGCACAGCGCGAGGCACAGATGGTGCGATCGATTCTGGGCCGGTTGCATGGATGGATTCCACACGCAAGCGTGTTCTTGCGGCAGTCAGTTGATGGGACATCGCTTGAGGCCGCAGCAGCAACCCAAGAGTGTTGTACTTCTCACAGGCGAGTTGCAGACGACGGAGATGGCGAAGTTGAAGTTGTTTTCCGCGCCAGAGGACAGCGGCAAATCCACGGCAGCGGATAGTCTGGTCCAAGGCCCACATTTCTTCCCTCCCTCTTGTTGGGCGCAGAACGAGGAGTTGTTCTAGACCAATACCTAAAGCCAAGGCAGCGTGTGGATAGAATTGATGCTCCGGATCGATGACTGCAATCGCGCGTCCGTCTCGACTTGCCGTACGGGCGAGGCAGAGTGCCAAAACACCACACCCAGAACCGCGATGGAGGAACTCGATCAACTCACCGGTAGGCAAGCCGTGCGGAAAAATTTTCTCCAGGGCCTTTTTTTCAGGTGTTTCTCTTGCTCCTTCTGTCGACGTTTTGTTGTTTTCGGCAAAGTCGTTTTGAACAAGGCGACGTACTGGGATACCGTTGTTTTTTGCGGGCTTTGCGGGAGACAGAGAGTCACCGAGTGCTGCCCGTAGATTCGCCAGGGCATCGATCCTTGAAGTGTGCCGATTATTTTCCCGCATAGGTTTCCTCGTTTTTGCCAATTTCCCCACAGTCGTCCGCGGGCGAAACAGGTATACTGTACAAATGTATCGTATCGGTGTCCAGTTGTAGGTGAGAGAATTCCGGAAGAATTTTATAAAAAGCACGTTCTTTGCCCGGTTCTCTATGTTGGAACTGTGTCACGTTTTGTGCGGATCGATCTGATGCCTCGAGGAGTGATTGCTATGTGCCGTGTTTTCCCCGCTGTGATGGTCCTCTTGGTCTTTGGTGGCTGGAGTGGCTGTAGTCGTCCCGCACCGGTCGCCTCCAAACCGACCCCAGAACAGATTGCGGTGGAAAAGGACCGCGAAGCGGCCGAAAAGCAATCGGCCGAGGCCACCAAGCAAATGGCCGAGGCAGATCAGAAACGTGCTGCGGCCGAAAAGAAACTCAGTCAGGCCACACAACTCTCGACCGAGACGCAACTCCGGGTGAAAAAAATCACTGCGGCACAGGCCGCTCAACAAAAAGCAGCGCAACTGGCTCGGGCGGCAGAGAAGTCGGCCAAAGCTGCCCGCGGTCGCGCCATCGAATCCCAGGCAGCGGCTCGTCGAGCCGAGGCAAAATCCAAAGCAGCACAGGCTGCCGTGACCAAAGAGCGTAAGGCCGCCGAGTCGGCATTGGCGGCTGCCGTTGTTGCTCGTAATGAGTCGCTACAGGCCCGGCAGGAAGCGGCTCAGTTCCAGTCTTCCCTCGTCAACGATGCAGATGCTGCCCGTCAAGAAAATCAAACTGCCAGAGAGGCCCTGAGCACGGCACGCGAACAGCAAAAGCTCGCCGAAAAAGCAGCACAGTTGGCCCGCCGCCAACAGCAGGCGGCCATCGAAGCCCAGTCGGCGGCAGCCAAAGAGCAGCAGATTGCGATCGCTGCCCGTCAACGGGCGCTCGATGAACAGAAAGTCCAGCGCGAGCGGATTGCCGCCGCCGAGAAAAAACAGCGCAAAGCAGAGGAAGCGGGCCGACAAGCTGCCCAATCGGCGGAAGAAGCCCGGCAGGCGATCGCCCGCTTGGAACAATTACAGCAAACGGTGCGGGCAACGCAGAAAGCACTTGAGCAATACCAGAAGGTCGTTGCGACACAGCAGACATCGGCCGAGGCGGCTACCGCTGCTGCGACGCAAGAACAGGCAGCGGCGGAAAAAGCAAACCATGCCCTTGCTGCTGCCCGTACTGCACTGGCAAAGGAACAAAAGACGCTTGTCACATTGCGGCAGGATCTGGAGGAAAAGGTTAGGCTATTAAACAAGACGCGGAAAGGAATAGCACGATCCCAAACGGCAATCGAAAAGGACCGCCGCGATTTAATGACCCAGCGGGAAACGCTCGCGACCCGTGCGC
>CAUZBD010000030.1:0-11308 GCA_963577795.1 Planctomycetota bacterium
ACAGGCAATGCAAACGCCTGCAGGACGGCTGTGATAAACATGCTCCAAATGGTCAGTGGCAGGCGGAACATTGTCATCCCCGGTGCACGCATTTGAAGAATCGTTGTCAGATAATTCACCGACCCCATCATCGAGGAAATCCCAACCAACGTGATTCCCACCAGCCAGCAGGTCTGACCTGCACCACTGCCCGGCGCGGCCTCTGTTAAAACCGAAAGCGGGGGGTAGGAAGTCCAACCCGCAGCAGGCCCACCTCCTTCGACAAAAAAGGCCGCTGTCATCACCATAAATGCCGGCCACATGAACCAGTAACTGAGCATATTGAGTGTAGGGAAAGCCATATCGTCCGCACCAATCATCAGCGGAATCAGATAGTTCCCGAACGCTCCGGCAAGAATCGGAATGATGACAAAAAAGATCATCACCGTGGCGTGCATTGTAAAAAGCATCGTATAAAACTCGGGCGAAATCTGACCGCCCTGTTCGGCGAAGAACAAATTACCGAAGACGGGCATACCTTGGATACCAAACGGTGCCCCCTCTCCCCACGGCCAAGCGACTTGCCATCGCACGGCCAACGCCAAGAGCCCACCGATCAGAAACCAGATCAGCGTCGAAAACAGAAATTGCAGACCGATAATCTTATGATCCCTCGAAAAAACGTACGTCCAGATAAAGTGACTCACGCCACCAGGTGCATGTCCTCCGGACGCTTGATTGTGAGGATCTACTGTCGATGCGGTGCTCATGATTCGTCTTCTCCAACAGTCATAGCCGAGAGATGCTGCTGTTTTTTCAACTCGGCCAAATAGGCGTTATAAGCTTCACGACTTTCCACCCGCAAAAGTCCCTTCATTTTGTAGTGCCCCCAGCCACAGAGTTCAGCACACACCAGATCAAATACACCTTCTTCGGTTGCACGGAACCAGACTGGTATTTTCATACCTGGTACTGCATCCTGCTTGACCCGCAGATTGGGAAGAAAAAAGTCGTGCAGCACATCGGAACTCTTGAGGTGAACCAGGATGTCTTCATCGACCGGAACGTGAAGCTCGTTGACCGAGAAAAGATCATCCGGTGTATCAAACCTCTTATCGGGCCCCGGGTAACGCAGTCGCCATTCAAACTGTCGGCCGACGACCTCCACAGTCATTCCAGGATTATTCGGTTCACGAACTTTTGTGTCTGCCCACGCATTCAATTGGTAAATCGCGATGAACAACAAAGTCGCGGCCGGAATGACGGTCCAGATGACCTCGATATTATGACTTCCATGCGTAAACTTTGCGGGTTCATTACTGACATTCGCTTCATATTTCCACATAAACCACACCAGGGTTAACTGCGTGCCGATAAAGACGGCCCCGGTCAACCAGAGAATCACCATGAATAAATCATCAATCACATGGCCATACTCTGAGACATCCTTGGGAAACCAATGATTCAAGAGTGGTCGACTATGCTCGTCATAGGCGACCACAAACAGCGCGGTCCCCAGCACGGGCACTAGTAAAAACAATAAACTCCAGTATCTCCCCACTTCAGCACTCCAGGTTCTTCGCCCGCATCGGCACTTGAAGACATTTTTTCAAGTGCCGAAGGAGGTCTCGTCTTTCATGTTTTTATAAAACGGTATTTTCCATCCGACGCCATCAATCGCCACTTACTCCTATCGTATATTTTTATCTCGGTGTGTACTTCGGTCCCTGCCGCTGTGGCGGTCCTTGACTGAGCTGTTCGTAGGGGAGCGACAAGACATAACTCACAACATCCCAAATTTGTTCTCTGCGAATACTTCCTCCCGCCTCGCCGTCGGGCACCTCATTTCCACCAATTCCACTCGCCGTTCCCTGAGCGGGCATCGGGCCTCCGTTGATCCCTGAATAGATCCTCCGGTAAACATCAATCGGTCGGCGGCCGCCGCGATAGACCCCGAGTCGCAGATTTCGCGGATGGATTGTGCGAGGCTGCAGCGCCCCGACCTCCATGAACTGGTGCACGACGCGGTCGATCTCTGCCGGATCGTCGTTATTGGTCCCGAGATCTTCTCGCCATTTGAACCAGACTGTGTATTTGTCGCGCTGCCCGTCTCCCTGAGCCGAGTCCCCATGGCAGCTGTTGCACTGAAGATTCTTCGAATAAAAAAGCTTTTGGCCACGTGCGATCGACGCCTGCATCGCCACAGAATCAGGGTTTGCATAATCGATGGGTGACGATACCGGACGGATCAGCTTGAGCGGCGCCGATTTCCACTGATACCTCACCGAAGCAACCACATTCTCTTCTTCCGGTTCCTCTTCCGGAATACCCCCTTCGTCGACGGCCAGCGGGAAACCACCCGCTATCTCGGCCACCGATCCGAGCATCTCGCCTTCGGCTGCCATATATTCAATCAACCTGATTTCTGTCTCACCACGAACACTCAAATAGCGAACGTATTCGACGAGGGCCTCGATTTCGTTATCGGGCAAGAGCCTAAAGGAAGGCATCGATGTTCCCGCAACACCATTGGTCAGAACTCTCTTGAGATCGTCATGCGTGGGCTTCGCAGCTCCAAAGGTGGACTTGTACTTAAAGACTCCCTGGCGATAGTCGCGCGGATAAGGATTGAGGAAGGGTGCTGTCGGACCATCGCCTCCACCGGTAACCCCATGGCAATGCGCACAGTGCAACCTATAGAGCCCGTGCTGGTTTCCCTCTTCATCGCGATAGACGCGACCGGCCGCAATTTTTAATTTTTCAACATCAAATCCAAATGTCGTTAGCGGGCTCGTCGCGTCAACAATTTCGGCATCCTGAGGAAACGGATTCGCCGGATGATCGGGAGTGCCAAACAACGCCAGCATCGTTTCATTGATCGTGCGCTGTTGAGCTTCCGTCACCGGTTCACCGGCATCCTGCTCGATTTCAATTTCGACAAGATTGGGTCGGAAATATGGAACCTCCGCCTGACACCCGGCCAGCACGACGAAGCACGCCCAGAAAAGATTGGCAAAAGACGCGCGCAAGATCCTGTGCTTTACTCCAAAACGGAGCCTGCCCCAAGGGACGCCTCGCCATGCTGTCACTTTTTTATTAAACCGTCTCATATGCGTTGGCTCTACTAACAACCTCGCGTGATCACTCCAGTACGGACGCCGGAATTTCAACATCCAGTATCACCGTTTCATCCGGCTTCAAGTTCAAAGCAATCCGACCCCGCTTCCAAGTTGCCGGCTCACCATTGACCTTGATGCCATCAAAATTTTTACCCAGTTTTTCCTGCCACGCCTGCACTGAAAGATCGATGCCGGCAGGCAGATTTGCAATCTCAAAAGATCCATCCTGCTGCGTCGTTACAAAATAGCCGTTGTCCCGTGGCAGGAGGTAGGCCTTCATCCATGGATGCACCGCACAGCTAACACTGATCGGCTCTTTTTCCTCTTTTCCCGGCGAGTACTGTACGGAACTTCCGGGAGGAATATTTTCGTTGATCGATCGGCCCCGCTTTGCCTGGATCTGCGTGTTGTGCGAAACAGTATCACTATTTTTCACCTCAAGCGACTGTGTTGTCTGCATGGGCAACACGTGGGAGAAATAACGACAAACCTTCTGATCGTAAAAAATCGAGTCGGACTTTCCCGCTTTAGAGCCTTCGTGCACATTCTCACCATCAAGATCCAGGGCATACAAAATAACATTTGCCAAACCTCCCGTCGCCGGGTCGACTTCCACCGTCTCACTTCGGACAGGTGCGCCACCAGGCTGGCAAACCGCCTGATCTTTATTGATATTCAGCAACCGATTGGGTGGCATGGAGCCAACCACTCGAATCTGTCCTTTGAGCGTTCCCCAACCGGTCCTCTGCTGCGAAGCAGATTGATCGGCGACCGCCGGACCCACATCCGAACTGGCGAGCGTAAGCCGGATCTCTTTGGCTACCGCTTGATCCGGAATCGCGCCCCGCAGGTTGTCGCGGTTGCAGCCCGTAACGGCGACGCTTCCCACAGATACAAAAAGGAACAGTAGTCGCACGGCCACGCACGATCCCCATTTCTGATACTGTCTGCTACGCTGATCGATCATCATTTGCAATTCACTCTGGTTTGACCGCCAGGTCCCCCATATCGTTTTCCCCAGCAACGACCTTCAACTTAAAGCGACCACGCTTGGTTGGCTTACCATCTACATCAAACTTCACGGTTTTCCATTTGGGATGGGCGACCTGAAACTCGACTTCTTTTCCCACCGGAAGACCCTCAATCTCGAAACTTCCATCCTCCTTGGTAATCGCAATAAACGGCGTATCCTGCACCACCAAGTAGCCCCGCATCCACGGATGAATACTGCAGGACACACTCACCGGTTTTCGTTCCGCCTTCGAAAGCTTGAGGTCCTTTGTCGCGGTCGGGGGAAGTCCCTCGTTAAATGCGCTGTTTGAATTGAACTTGATATCCGTATTATGTGCCACAGGATCCGAGTTTTTAATCCGCAGTGTTTGCCCCGGACGGACAGCAACCACATGCGGGGCAAACCGACAGTCCTTATTGTCGAGAACGACCACATCGTCTTCACCCTGGCCGCTCGGGCCAGGAAGTTTACGGGCGTAGATAATCACATCACGCATTGAACCATCCTCGGCAACCACGAGTTGTTCATTTCGAAGATCGAACGCACCACAGATGTCCTGATCTTTGTTGATGATGAGTTTAGTCTGCTTGGGAGACTGCCCCTCGTAAACGAACCGACCTCGCAGTGTCCCAGATTCAGCGGCAGACAAGCTGAGCGAACCACCGACGAGGGCAGAAAGCAGGGCAGGGCAAAGGAGAAAACGTATCGCTAATAAAATCTTACGCATGCAATCACTACCTGTTGTTTGGATCCCGTTACTTTAAATCCTTCGGACTAACTACAATCTTGCCCAAGTCGTTGTTATCTCCTTCGTCAACCATGACTTCAAACTGGCCTCGCATCCATTTGACTGCCTTCCCATCCAGTTTCGGTTCGGTAATATAACCGCTTGGGGCATGCCACGTCCTGAACTCAAGTTTCTTTCCTGCAGGTAAATTGCGGATCTCAAAGGTGCCATCTGCTTTGGAAACCGCAACGTACGGTGTCTTTTTGACCAGCACATAGGACTTCATCCATCCATGCGAACCGCAGGAGAGAGGAACTCCAAGTCGCTCCTCTCCTTTTAAAATCTTATCCACCGATGCCTCTGGGGGGAGGTTATCGTTGAACGGTGTGTTCTTACGGAAACTGCCGCCATTGACGTTGTGACTCACGGGATCGGAGTTATGCAAACGAAGCGTCTGACCGACGCGAACGACGCCTAAATAGGGCTCAAAGCGACAATCCTTGTTGTCGAGCGCGACCACCGAATCGGCGGTCTGGGCATACTCCGGATGCTCGGCCACGTCTTTTGTCAGCAACCAGATACCGATGTTGGCGACCCCGCCGGAACCGTCCACCAAAAGATCTTCAACAAGTGGAGGATTCTTCCCGCAGATGTCGGTGTCCTTGTTGATGTTCGCCTGCTGGGCTGTCGGCGGATCGCCATCGTAAACAAATCGTCCGCGAAGCGTTCCCCATGACTCACCAAGTGCGTCAAGCGGAACGACAAGCAGCACAGCAACAACGCAAATACCCAACATCATGTGGGCAGATGCGCGATAAAAGCGGAATACAAAAGCTATCGATAACATATTGACGACCTCTAAAAATCTCTCACCAATAAATCCCCTCACTTCAATGTAGGGCGTTGCCACCCGCCCGACCACTCTCATCTCAAGCGGTCGGGTCTGCCCGCAGGAAGCAGAGCCTGTACAATCCGCTGCGTTTCTCGTTCATCCCCCTGTGCTAGCGCTCGCTGGGCCCTCCCGCCCCAACCGATCTTCACCTTCGGTTTGCAGACTGCTGTTGATTGACTGAACCACCGCCTAACTGCCGTTCAAGTTGTTGTGCTCGTTCCTGAATCGATGTCTTGGATTCGAGATAGGACCCGAAATTGGCAAGCAGATCAACGATTGCCTGCAATTGCTCGCTGCCAGTGCCATGATAAAGCTCAACCAGTTTTGGCTTTCCATCCGCCCCGACCACCGGTTGCCCTTGTGGATTGAGAACCGGAAGTTCAAATCCACCGTAGGTCGGCGGATCATCCGGTTTATAGGGAAGCAGTTCTTGCATCTTTGTGTAGGGCAAAATCCAGCTTGGCTTTGCAATCCAACGTTTCATATATGCAGGCTGCAAACGCTCATGCACATCGGCAAGATTAGGTCCGTTGCCTCGATCCCCTCCCTCGGGTCGCTGATCGTTGACTGCATGACAGGCAATGCAGCCCGCCTTATTGATCACAATTTTAAGTGCATCATCCAGGCGACTGTCCGACTCGCCAGCAGCGACCATCCGCTGCTGATACGCCGACGCAGCGTCCTCCAAATCCGCCCGGTTGCGCGAGGCCACAAACTGCTGCGGGTAGTCGGGATTATCGCGGGCAGAAAAATACTGCACTAAACTCTCCGCATCCGCACGCGAAAGATTGAACTTCGGCATCCGCAACAGCACACCCGGACGAATCGGATAGGGATTCAATAAAAATTCTGCAAGCCACGCTTCCTGGGTCTTGTTGCCTTGTCCCACAAGTGGCGGAGGCACCCAAGCCATGGCGGCCGTTCCGTCGGCCGTGGGCTCCGTCTTACGCACGAGTTCCACGGCAATCGGAAGAAGCAATCTGGCAAAATCACCGCCCCGCGGTGGATAGTGACGGGTGACCATCTGCTCGGGAATCGTACGCAGCGGATCCTTCACAACATAGGGATGTCCATCCAGATAGGTGGGCTTCCAGAGATCAACGCTATGACCCTGCGAGCCAGGAGGTGGCTTGCTCTCGTAGGCATCACGGTATTCTTCCAGGCTCACATAATCTTCTTCTTCAGGGTCGTAAACCATCTGCTCCGGATGACCGTCGGCATCGACCCGCTCCATCCCCCGCAGAGAACTGTGCAGCAGGCCTTGCCAATCTGCATTCTCGGAGTTCTGTATTTCCTCCGTACTGTAGGAGGGCTTAAGAAAAGGATAGACCGGTACCGGATCACTACCACCAAAATCGCCCGGACGGTAAGCAAGATCCCAACGCCCGAGTTCTAACGTATGGCAACCCGCACAGTTGAATTTAGCGAGCACTTTTTCGCCCTGTATGATCGCATCACGGCGGGTATCAGGCTGATAGACGTATTCGGACCCCGGTGGCTCCGCCACCAATCCCAAGACAAACGTCATAATCGCTTCGATCTCCGCATCGCGTTTTTGTTTCCTTGCATCCGACTCCATTACACCTGCAGCCCAAGGGAATTGCGGCATCCGCAATCGATCGTTGTATCCTTTGTTCTTGACTTTCTCATAATCGTAGGACCGCGGCTCCAGAAGTTTTTGCCGCAGAAACCCTTCGCGACTGTGATGCATGATTGCCGCTGTGAAATAACCTTCATCGGACGGCAACGCGGCTAAGTCGATACCGTGCTCTGTCGCGTGCGTCTCGTCCATGTTCTGCGGATGCCCCTCTTGGCCATGGGAAGAATCCGCAGGTGCGTCGTGTGCATCCTTCTTTTCGATGTAGTGCACAATATGCTCAAAGGCGATTTTAGAGGGATCCTTTCGACCCCAATCCGCCAACGCTACACCAATCGGCTTTTCCGCTTCCATCCCTGGAATGTCATGGCATCCGGCGCATCCGTACTTACTGATCGTTCGCCTTCCCACATAGAGCAGCCGATGACTTTCATCAGCCGAACCAAGCAGTTCGACCTCGGCCCCCTTAAGCGTGGCGGCAAGTTGCGTTGGTATCCCATCCCGCAGATAAACTTCAGCCCGTTTTTCTGCAAACGCACTTTTGAGATAATCCATCGCCAGGGCGTCCAAAACTTTTGACTGCGCGGCAGAGAGGGGCGGCAGAGTGTTCTCTGTCGGTTGCCAATCGGCACCGAGTAAATAGGTCGCCATATCGGCCGCCGGGTCACTCATCTTGACGGTGCCGTCTGCGGCCGTTTGCCGCGCACCTGTCTCGTCCAGTAACGGTTCGGGATCGAGATACATGACCGGCATCTTGGTCCGGCGATGATAGCGACTTGGGTGAAGCAGCCAACTGCGGAGCCACTTCTTTCCCTTCTCTGTATTGATCTTTTTCGCCAAGTTAGAAAGATTCGGGCCCTGCATTGCCTCTCCGGCAGGTGTGCCCTCGTGGCTATGGCAGGCCAGACAACCCCGAATTTCAAACTGAATTTTACCCCGCTCCGCACTCGGCGACTCCGTGACTATTTTCTGCGGAGGAGCATACGCGAAAGGCTGACTACGCGTATGCAGATAATGCGCCGCTGCGCGAATTTCCATATTTTCCATAGCCACCGTATCAGAGACAATCTCAGGATCGTCCTCCAGATGATCGTGCAAACCAAAAAAAGCAGGCATTTTGCTTGTGGGTCGAATGTCCTGGGGTCGCTTGATCCAGGCTGCGAGCGTTTTGAGACCTAGCTTTGAGCCCACATAACGCAAACTCGGTCCCACGCGGCGCATGGTTCCGGGAGCCGCCACGTCCTTGAGCAGGTTAACCATGAGCAACACACCCGAAGGCACCAGTGGAGCCTGCTTGAGACTGGGAATCAGATTGTGTGAATCCACCGAAAGCTCTGGATTTGATTTTTCGCGATCTTCTTCAATCCACGCAATCAGCTTTTCGCGCGGCGCGCTATCGGTCGGGTCATCGCGTACGGCCTGCGCCCATTGGCGTGCCTCCGTCGAGGTTAAACGCGGGTCAACGAGCAATCCTTCGGCGGCGTACTGCCGGCCTGATTCTTCTTCCAAAATACCGAGCAGTTGGCGGCGCTTCATTGCATCGTCCGGATTGTACGAAACCTCCTCGGCAAGAGAGCGGATGGCCGGTAATGTCAACTCGGCCATCTCCGAGGATGCAGCCGCAGCGGCATCGAGTGCGTGTTCCTTTTTCGGCGATAGCTGATCAAGCAAGAAAGCAACCTGCTGGGCAGCGGCAAAATAATTCGGTTCGCTGCGAAGATCAGGCCCAATACGATGGTCCGGCCCATCATACCCATTCACTTCATGGCAACCGAAGCAACCGTAGTACTGGACGAGCCGATAGCCCTCCATCAGTTTTGGCGCTGGTGGTTCCGGGAAACGCTCGCTCGGCTCCAAATCAGTCACCTGATGGTGGCACTTGAGGCAGGAACTTTCCAAAAAACGCTCGGGCTGCATCGGTAAAGCCCAGTGATGGTTGTCAAACCATCCGTATTCTTTCCGCCATCTCTCCGCTTCACGCGGATCGTTCGGCGTATGACTTGCCCATTTAAAATCCGTGGCGCTTCCCTGTCCCTGATGACAGATAGTACAGCCCATCTCCTGCTTTTTATGAGGGCTCATTGACCCGACAAACAAGTCAAGACGTGGATGCGAACTGTAGGGTTGTGGATAACCGCGACGCACCGTTAGTTCGAGCGGTTGCCCCCACGACACCTGCCGCGTCAAATACCGCAGCGCATCTGCGTTCCCAATAAGTTTTTCATTACGGCCTCCAACACGGATATGGGTAATCACATCGCCGGGCTCCAACCCGGCAACCGCCGCAGCCGACCGTGGCCAGACAAATTCAACCAAGACGTCGCTCGGCTGAATCAACCCATGCTTGGATAACTGAAAACCATAGAGCGATTGAGTCGTTGGCCCGTCCGTCTCGTTGCCAGAGGGAAGAGCAGCGGGTGTCTCCAGCGTAAGGGACCGCACCGGCTGCTGCCCACGGTACCCTGGTTCCGTGGCCGACCCCGGTGCTGTCGTATCGATTCCCTGATGACAGGTCACACAACGATCAAACCGTGCCACATCACGGAAATTATTATTGAGGGTCAAAGTGGGGAGCCAAATTTGGTCGATTTGAAGTGGTCGACCAAAGGCATCGACAATCGGCAACTCCAGAAAACCTCGCCCGAATGCCGTTTTCTCTGCCAGAGACCGCTGCAACTGATCGCGTGTACTACGGAACTCTGTCAACTGCTTGTGGGCCGCCGTCTCGTCGGCCTGCAACTCTTTTCTGATTCGCTCAAGTGCTTTGCGATGTTCGTTCGCGGCCTCATACGCAATCGTCAAATCAGCAACATCCGCTTCCACCAAAGCAATCGCATCGCGCAGCCTGCGTTTCTCCTCCGCGGAGAGGCCATCCCGGACGGCTAAATCGTACTTGCTTTTTGCAGCGTCAAGATCGGCACGACGAAACTTGCGATTTGTTGCCCCCCCATCTTCAACAAACTTGACCGCGGCAATCACAGCAGCCATTTCAGCAAACAGGTTTTCCCGCTGCGCAGCGATCGTGCCGGCATGCTTGTGAAGTTGCGCATTGTCTTCGTGCGGCAAATCCAATCCGGCAAGTTCTGCCGAGAGTGCCGCATAGGCCGACTTGAGCGCGGCTACCTGTGACTCCACCCGCTCGACCCCGTCGAAAGTGGCAGTCTGTCCGATAAACGCATCCACCTCTGTCTGGGAAGGTGGTGTGAGGACAGCGCGATCAACCGCTGCCTGCAGGGCATTCTCTGCGAGCGTATAGTTTTCTGTTTGCTGCTCGTTGTCGCGCGAGACAAGCGTCCAGTTTTCTATCTCCTGAAATTTTCGCTGGTAGTCTTTCCACTTCCGCGAGTGGTCCGCCGCAAGCAACCAAAGCGTACTGAGAAACAGCCCGATCGAGGCAATCCCGAAGACGAGGTTCAGCACCTTGGTGTCAATCCGTGTTTTTTCGGTTGCTGGCATGTGCAGTAAACTCAAAGATGCAAACTAGAGGTTCAAAAAATACTCTGGTATCGACACGATGTACTTAAGATTCACTGTCCATCGGAGCACCATTTTTATAGGCAGCATCATCATGAACAGCAACAGATTCGACATCAACATAAACCGCAAGAAACCCATTTTTAGATAGAATTTGCGGAATACTGTGACCGCCAATAGCGGTGGCAATAAAACCAAATACGACAAGACTAAAACAATACCGAGCCACTCCCTCTGAACGATATAAAACAACTGCATACCGAACCCACTTCCGGCCGGCGCCTTCGGCATTGCCATGTTCATCCCGGAAATCCAAAAGTACTGCGACAAGTCCACATTGTTCAAAGCTTCGACTTTGTGAACGTCCCAGAACTCGTACGGACCAAAAATATTCCAGTTGGGTCCGCGCAAGAAAGTGCCCAGCACGATCAAGACCACCCAGAGCAGGAGAAATCCGAACTGGAACGTGAGGTAACTGAACTTTCGCTCAACAATTGTGTAGTAGCCA
>CAUZBD010000031.1:0-11130 GCA_963577795.1 Planctomycetota bacterium
GGTCAAGAGATGAAACGCGTAGTGCGCGCACCACAAGCCGAAGGAAAGGGGGACCAGTGCCGGCAGGTAGCGGCGAGCCAGGGCCGCGACGGATTCTTTTTGCGGCGCCATCGCGTTCGAAAGGGCGGCAACGGCCAGCAGTCCCAGGGCCGGGAGCACCAGCGCGGTGAGCACGATGCCGAGGCCCACAAACAGCGGACGGTTGAAGAAGGTCAAGCTTTGCAGCAAAGCTTGTTCGAGGGCCACTACCGGGGCGATCATCCAGGCGGCGTTCACAAACGCCGCACTGCAGAAAACCAAAAGGAGCGCAGCCAGGTCGTTGCGCTGCGGCAACCGGGATCCGCTCGCAGTGGGCGTAAGCTGCGAGGCCGGAAGAAAGGCAAGCAGACCCACGTTGTCTTTCGGGCAGGCTCGCACGCAGTCGAGACAAAACGTGCAGTCGAGATTGCTCGTCTTCTGCGGGACAAAAAGTTCTGTCTGACACCCCGGGCCCTGGGGGCCTCCACGGATACAGTCGTGCGTTGTGCAAGTTGTACAGAGATGCGCATCGCGCGGGGCAATCTGCAATGGTGAGATAAGCGAAGCGGCAAACTGAAACTGACCGATCGGACAAACGTATTTACAAAACGAAGCGCCTCGAAAGAATCCGTCGATGGCAAACGATGCGGCAAAGTAGGTGACCACAATCCACGCAGTCCACCAGGGACTATCCCAGAGTGCGAGTGCCTCATAGGCCCAGAAAAAAAGTACGAGTAAACCTGCGGCCAGCCACTTGCTCCGCAGAAAAGCCGGCCAGGGATGGTTTCCTCCGAGTAGACGCTTGGCCAAATTGCGCGGTAAGGTGAAAGGACACGCCAGACAAAAAAAGTTACCGGCCACCAATAGGCCGATCACCAACACGCCCCGCCAGTGGATCCAGGGAAGCACACCCGCCAGATTGATTGGTGAAATCTGCGGGCCCCAAAGGCCGTCCAACACGATCAGACCCGCAGCAACCATTAAAAAGACTTGCAGTGTGCGGCGCGTTGCCGCCTGACGGAGGAGGTTGCCTATTCCGGGCACAGAGAGCAGATCCCAGCGGGCATTTTTTGCCATCGGTCGTGTACCGAAAGTTTCACTTTGGCGAATCACTTCCAGCGAAGGCCCAGTGCGCAGGGTGCCTTTCGCGCCCACACCGGTCAGCGCCGCCTGGGGGGCGTTCCAGATTTCAACGGCCACGAGCGAAAGAGCAACCAAGTAGATGAGCGAACCGCAGGCCCACATCAGCGCGCCGGCCACCGCCTGATCGTCGAGGGGCACGGTGTTCCAGATTCGCGGAACCGCAAGATAATGCGAATACAGGACCCGGTCGGAAAAAGTAAGCAGGGCCGAAAGGGCCGTGCCCTGCAGTCCGGCCAGCAATAAAAAGGGCAGCACGATCCAGCGGGTCTCGCGGCGGGTGTGCGGATAGGGTGCAATCACGACGTGCCAGAAGCAGAGAGCGGCAAGAAAAAAGGTCGCATGTTCCGCCTCGTGCCAAAAGGTGGAAGTCAGAGCCCGCGTGTAGAGGGCCGGCAGGTGCCAAATCCAGGTGGCCGCAACAAACAGCAGCCAGGCAATCACAGGATGCGTTAACCCGCGGGTGAGCATGCGAACCCCCTCGTCGCGGAGCAGCGGTGCAACCAGCGAACGCCGCAACACGCGAGGCAGGCCCACCAGCAGGGGAAGTTCGGGTTTGGCCAGCCAGAGCAGTGGCGGCGCGATGAACATCAATAGGAGGTGCTGCAGCATGTGGATCTGCAGCAACAGCGAACCGAAGGCTTCGAGTGGCGACTGCAGCGCAATGTAGACGGCCCACAGCCCGCCGAGCATGGCGGCCAGCTGCCAGGGTCCAAACTGCCCCGCACCCCGTCGACGCAATCGCAGCCAGCCCCGCAAATAAATCAGGCCGCTCAGTACGATCAGCAGCGAAAGCCCGAAATCGAACCGCCACGAAATCCAGAAGGCTTGCCAATCGGAAGACATTGCATTCCTCAAATCCGTATGCGGTCAGGCATCGACTGGCCGGTCGCACTACGATGAATCGTTGCCACCCATTTTTTTTGTAGCATTTGCACTGCCCGGTGTGGGCACCACGGCAGGAGGACGATTCTCCGGACGACAGGCGTGCAGAAAGTCGACCAGAGCGGTGATCTGCGCGCCGGTGAGTTGTTTTCCATACGCAGGCATGTTGCCACCCCCCTGAACCACCTGGCGCACGAGTGCCGGCCGGTCGAGTCGCGAACCCACATTTGTGAGATCCGGTCCGCGGTGTCCGCCGATTCCGTCCAGCGCGTGACAGTTTCGACACGCCTTGAGTTGAAGCACGACCGCGCCCTGCATCTCAGTGGGACTGAGTCGTTTGACGATGTTCACGGGCACCGCATTGCCGGTCCAGGCATTCATGTGTGGCGACCACGGTTCGGTATAGCCGAGCCAGGTGAGCACACCGGTTCCCAAGGAGATAAAGATCACGCTCAGTATCGCCACCGGGCGTCGGTAGGGATGCCGTTCCCCACGACCCGCCCAGAGCGGGAGCATGAGCATCACCGCCACAATCAGAACCGGACCGATCAGAATGATATATGTTTCGAGCGAGCGCGGGCTAAGAGCCAGGACCGCAAAGAGTGAGAGGAAGTACCAGTCGGGCACCGGTTCGGCAGCCACATTGGCCGGATCGGGCGAAAGTCCCGGGCCGTCCGGGCCCAAGAAGACCGCCAGCGCTAAAACAAACAGCAGCGTGAAGCCGATAAAGAATGCATCGCGTGCCATCGGCCCGGGGAAGAAGGGATCACCCGCCCCGTCGGCAATCAGTTTTTCGTATTCCTCTTCGTAGGTGTCCGGATTGACCTCTTTTCCCTGCTCGGGAGGTTCGGAAATGCCCTTCCGCACGACCAGATACAGATGCGCGCCGAGGGTGGCGAAAAGAATGCCGGGGATAATGTAGACGTGCAGTGCAAAGAAACGGCTGAGCGTCTCGCCTCCGAGCATCGGTCCACCCATCATCAGATCCACCAGCGCCGGACCGATGTAGGGAATGCGACCGATCATTGCGGCCCCAACCCCCAGGCCCCAGTAGGAGTCGGCATCCCAGCGAAGCACCTGACCGGTAAACGCCATTCCCACGGTACAGAAAAACAGGATCACGCCGAGCATCCAGGTCAGTTCGCGCGGATATTTGTAGGCCCCGGAAAGAAAGACTTGTGCCATGTGCAAGACCACAATCACGAGCATCATCGTGGCCGACCAGTTATGGATGGCCCGCAGCATCCAGCCAAGCGGAACCTGGAAGTTGAGATAATTGAGACTCTCGTACGCCTCGCCCGCCGAGGGGACATACACCATCGAAAGTGCGATGCCGGTTGCGACCTGCAAAAACAGCAGCGTCATCGCCGTACTGCCCAGCACATACATCCAGCCCACCTTGCGGCGGAGCGAACGGGGTACCGGATGGCGCACGATCGGCCAGAACGTCTCGCGGAGCACCAGCCGGTGCTCAAACCACATCAGTATATCCTGAATACCTCGTAGCACACTTGTCCTTCCGTCGTTAAGTTTGTGAAGCCATCACATTCGCCGAGCCGGGATCCTGCAGCGTCGGCAAATGGCCGACCAGGGCCAATAGATTCTCACCTTCGATTTTATATTTCATCTCATAAAGTCCCCGGGGTGCCGGGCCGGCCGCATAGCCTCCATCGGAGTAAAACACGCTTCCGTGGCAGGGACACAAAAACAGGCCCGGTTCGTCGAACCAACTCACCGGGCAGCCAAGGTGTGTGCAGTGGAGCGAAAAAACTTGAAATTCCTTCGCTTCCCCTTCCGGCAGGTGGCGCACATACAGGGCAAGTTCTCCGGTGATGCCATCCCAGGGACCACGGACCGGATTTTTGATGGTCACCATTTCGGTCGTGCCCGGTTTGAATGCGGAAACCTTGCCGAGTGGTACCCACTGGTCTTTCTTTTTCCAGATCACACTGCCAAACAGGTAGCCGATCACGGGCAAACTCAGGAGGATGCTCGCAAAGCCAAGTACGAGCCAGGAGATCCAGTCGAACCAGCCCCGCCGGTCGGTTTTACAGCAGCCATCGGTTGTCGGTTTTTCAGTATCGTTCATGCTACGGCCCATCGATCAGTTCTTTGTCTTTTTTGCTTCGCCACTCTCCAAGGAGAGCGACCACATTGGCAATGTCGGTTCCAGTAAGCGGTCTGCCGAGAGAACTTCCGGTTCCCGCCTCCACAAAATCTGGACATCCTAAATCGGGTCTTCCGGTGATCATGATGCGGCGGAGCAATTGATTGCTCACCAAATCTAAAAATGCCCGGTTGTTCAGGGAACCGGCAGAGTCGCCCTTACCCGCATCCCCATGGCAGCGGCTGCAGGCGGCTGTGAAAATTGCCTTTCCGGTAGCGGCGTTCCCGCTGCTTTGTCCGTGATAGGGCGGAATGTTTGCGGGCAGTTCGCTCGCTTGCCCCCAGCGTGCCCAGATTCCCTTGACCAAGATCGATCGCTGCTGTTCGGTCAAACCGCCACGATGCTTCGCGTCAAAGGAGGGCATCAATCCTTCACTGCGACCACCGGCAAGAATCGCAAGCATCGCATTCTGCGAATAAATATGGAGAAAAATAGGATCGTTGATGGGAGGGGCTGGTCCGAGACGACCCTCTGCGCCGTGGCAACCGGAACAACTGGTCGCAAAAATTTTCACAGGATCCAGTTCGTACGAATAGGGCAGTTCACGATCGCTCTGGTGCGGTTTGCCAGGCATCCAGTCATCGAACGTGACGCGGTGTTCCACATCCGAACCGGTCGCCGGACCGCAGCCACTGAGTGGCAGGAATGAAAGTACGGTCACGGCTGCCACGGGCAGGAACGTCAGGCTCAGGTGGCGGACAATCCAGTTCACGATCGAAATCCTCCGACCGGTATTTTTTCGCTGCGGATGACAATAATTCCCACCGTGATCCCGTAGGCAAACTGCGAAGCAAAAAACCAAGTCCAGTCTATGTGTTCGCTCAGTGGTGGATTCAAAATGCCCATAAACCCATAGATCGCCCCGGTCCAGAGCAGCGGGGCCACGAGGCCTCCCCAGAGAATCGGTACGCGGGGCAGGGTCGGCAAAAGAATACCGAACATTAAGCCGACACCGAGGGAAGTCACGATAAAAATAATCGTTCCCAGCACCAGCGCGAGCAAATTAAATTGTCCCAATTGTTCATCCGTCCAGGTGCCGATGTTGGGCAAGATGATGCCCCCGAGCAAGTTGACCGGATACCAGATGCCGCGACCGCTGAAAACGCCGTAGGACAGTGCGGTCACGGCCATCGCGATCCCACCCACTGCGCCTCCTTTGAAACCGGCGGAAACCGGATGCACTTTTTCGGGAATCCGCATCCGGTGCCCGGGCATTCCGGGCCTGAGCGGTTCGACTTGGATTCTTGATTGACGGACCGGTTGAGGCCGTGTGCCGATAGGCAGATGTTCTTCTCCGGTGCCAGTGGCCAGGATATAGATCCAGCGACCGAGTGCCGAACAGAACAGGATCAGGCCGACGACTGAAAAAATCCAGTTCAGTACCAGTCCACTGGCCATGCACATTGCCCCGAACGCCATCATGATCGGCGCAGCGGTGGGTCGAGGCATTTCGATGCCGCGGTGTTGCTCAGTGGGTGGAGTGATATCTTGCATAACGCGTCGTTCAGCGACCGATGATGTAAACCAGAGTGAAAATGAGTATCCAAACGCCGTCCACAAAGTGCCAGTACCAGGAAACCAGTTCCGGTGCTTCGCTCTCTGCCTTGAGGCAGCGACCTGCCTCGACTCCCCAGAGAATCATCATCACCAGGATACCGATTGAGACATGGAAGGCGTGGAAGCCGATCAGTGTGTAAAAGGTACTGCCGAAACTATTGGTGCTGAGCCAGAGTTGCTTTTCGGTCATCAGGCCATACCATTCGTATCCGGTGCCTAGGATGAATTCGATTCCGAGCAGGATGGTGATGGCAAACCAGACGAGATAGAGCGAGTGGGCTCCCCGCTTACGGGCCTTGAGAGCCAAGTAAATGGTGGCGCTGCTGCTGAGCAGACAGATCGAGTTGATGATCACCAGTCCCAAATCGAGCGTATTACTGGGGTTCGGCATCTTGGCCGGATCCGCACCGGGGGTATCCGCACCTAAAAAGATCACGTAGGTGGTGATCAGGGTGCTGAAGAGGGCCACCTCCGAACAGAGAAACGTCACCACGCCCGCCTCGAGCGTCGTCAGTCGCGAAGGCTGATGCGGAGGAACATGTTGTTCAGAGGAAAGGGTACCAGTGCTCATCGCTTACTCGTGTTTCCAGTCCGGATCGTCCGGATGTTTGAGATCCCAAAGCGGCCGACGACTGCGGACCGTGGGAATTTGTTCAAAGTTGTAGGTCGGCGGTGGCGAGGGGGTGGTCCACTCGAGCGTCCAGGCATCCCAGGGATCGTCTCCCGCAATTTCACCGTGACGCAACGACCGGATTAAATTATAGAAAAAGAATAAAAAGCCAATCCCCATCACGGCCGCTCCGATCGTGGAGAGTTGATTCCAAAGGACCCAACCCGGTTCGGTGTAGGTGTAGATGCGACGCGGCATGCCCAACAGTCCCGAAATGTGCATCGGAAAAAAGAGCAGATTGAAACCGACGAAGGTAAAGATGAACTGCAACACTCCAATCCGCTCGCTCATTAACCTGCCGGTCATCTTGGGATACCAGTAATAAAAACCCGCAATGAGCGAAAAGAGCGATCCACCGAAAAGTACGTAGTGGAAGTGAGCAATCAGGAAGTAGCTGTCCGATACTTGCCAGTCGAACGGAACCACCGCCAGCATAATTCCAGTGAGCCCGCCGATCAGAAACATCGAAAGAAAACCGAGCACAAAGAGCATCGGCGTTTTTAAGCGGATGCGTCCTCCATAGAGCGTGGCGGTCCAATTGAAAATTTTGATCCCCGTGGGGATTGCAATCAAAAAGGTGGAGGCGGCAAAAATTGTATCGACCACGTCGCTCAAGCCGACGGTGAACATGTGGTGGGCCCAGACCCCGAGGCTGATAAAAGCGATCGCTGTGGTCGCAGCCGCCATCGACGCGTAGCCGAAGATGACCTTGCGGGCAAAAACGGGAATGACTTCCGAGGTGATGGCGAAGGCCGGCAGCGCAAGAATATAAACCTCCGGATGCCCGAAGAACCAGAAAAGGTGCTGCCAGAGGACCGCAGAACCACCATTTTGCGGATCAAAAAAATGGGCCCCGGCATAGCGATCGAGCAGGAGCATCACCTGCGCGGCGGTCAGGGGCGGGAAGGCGATGATGATCAGCACCGCATCCACCATAAAGATGTAGACGAAGAGCGGCATTTTGGTGAGCAGCATACCGGGTGCCCGCATCGTGAAAATGGTTGCCAGTAGGTTCACCCCGAAGGCAATCGTGCCGGCCCCGGTGAGCATCGTGCCGAGAATCCAGTAGTCGGTGGCATTCCCGCGGGCGTAGGCGGGAGAGGTGAGCGGCGCATAGGCAAACCAACCGATGTCCGGAGCGTTTGCGGCGCCATACAATCCCTGGGCGCCAAGATAAGTGAAGTAAAGCAGGCAGCCGCCAAAAAACGAAAGCCAGAAGCCGAGGGCGTTGAGTCGCGGGAAGGCCACATCGCGAGCACCAATCATCAGCGGCACAAGGAAGTTGGCAAAACCGGAGAGCATCGGCATCAGGACGAAAAAGATCATCGTCGTGCCGTGCATCGTAAAGAGTTGATTGAATGTCTCGGGGCCGATCAGTTCATTGTTGGGCGCCCAGAGTTGCGCGCGAATCAGAAACGCCTCCAACCCACCGAGGATCATAAAGAAGAGGCTCATGATCAGATACATGATGCCAATCTGCTTATGATCGACCGAGGCCACCCAACCGTGCAGTCGCGTTGTCAGCGTCGGCGTTGCGTAGAGATCAGGCTGTGGAAGGGAATCGATGGTTGCCATGGTGTGCTGAGGGTGCGGTCACTTTTATTGAAGCGTGAGTAAAAAGTCGACGACTTTTTCAACCTCGTTTTGGGTCAATTTCATGTCGGGCATATTGCAACCCTGTTTGAGCGTTTGCGGATTGCGGACCCATTGCAAAAGGTAGTTGCGGGTATTGGGTAAGATTCCTGAGGCGATCGTTTTGCGACTCATCAAGTGGGTCAGGTCGGGTGCAAATTTGCCTTTTGCGGTGGTGCCGCGAATGGTATGGCAATTTGCACAGGCATTTTTCATAAAAAGGGTGCGGCCCTCGACGACCGAAGGATCGACCGAAGCGTCGCGCTGCTCATTTTTAACCCACGCTGAAAAATCCTGATCGCTCTCGGATTTCACCCGCAACCACATGTGCGCGTGTTGTGTGCCGCAGTATTCGGCGCACTGGCCTTTGTACCATCCCGGTTTTTCGGCGGCAAACCACAGGTGGTTGACGCGACCGGGGATCACATCGGTCTTTCCTGAAAGTTGCGGCAGCCAAAAACTGTGGATCACATCGGCAGATTCAAGATCGAGATAAACGGGTCTCGGGGAACCATCTTTTGCCAGAGGCGCGTGGAGTTCGTTGGCAGTAATAAAACCATATTCGGGATATTCGTATTCCCACCACCATTGGTGTCCGATCACGCGGACGTGCACTGCATCGGCAGGTGGAACGGCGGCTTCAATTTCAAAAATGCTGCGTGCAGTCACCAGAAAGAGGACAAACACGATGATGGCCGGTCCCACCGTCCATGCCAGTTCGATCGGATTGCTACCGTAAATCTGTGGAGGCTCGATCCCCTCATCTTCCTTGCGCATCCGAAAGCGAAAGAGCATCCAGACGAGCGGCACGAAGACCAGCAGAAAAATAGCCACTACGATTCCGAGGACCAAATAAAACACCTCGGCGATCGTACGGGCGGGAGGCGATTCCGGATCGAGAATGAGTGTATTGCGATCCTCCTGCAGTGTCTTGAGTGTGGGCACGGCGTTGGCGTCCCCCGGTGTTGCATCCTCGGCAAGGAGGATACCCCCGAGAAAGAGATTGGACGCACATAACGCGAGCAAGACTAGACGGATTCGCACAACTGGAAGAGACATGGAGCGGATTATAGCAGACCCGATTCGGCGCGAAACCAGCCTGTCCGTCTGATCTTTTCCGTTCGGGCCTGATTTTTTACGATGGCTCCAACGCGTTGCATGGAGACAGGAAACGGACGCATCTAGCGTTGCCGATGGGATTGGCGGAAAACCAAATCGGATCCGGTAGCGTACAATGAGAACAGTCTATAAACCGTTTGTTTCCAGGTGGCTTTTAGCATGTGTCAACCTAAGCAAAAAAATAGAATCTGGCATTACCTGCTCGCCGTTGTCGTGGCAGGACTTCCGCTCGCGGTGGTTGCGCCGTGTCTCTGTGGGGAATCCTCAGATGACGCGCAATGCTGTGCAGTGGAGCACGTTTGCCACCAGTTCACCCGGCCCTGCTGCCCGGCAAAGCCCTGCTGCTGTCGCGAAGAAGTTCCGCAGCAGATGGTTGCAAGGACCGCGAAAACAGATGATCCTGTTCGACCGTTTGGTTCGCTTTCGACCGATCTGTGTCTGGATTCTCTGCTATCTCCAAAACAGGGCCGCCTCGATCGCTCCTGCGAAGTGGCCGCTGTTCCTTCTCTCCGCCTACATGCGGTACTGGGTGTTTGGCTCAACTAATGCAGGTCCTCTTCACTCGCTTCACGCGAGTCGATAAGGATTTTGAGCTTTCTTATTTTGAAACCCAATGCGGCATCGATCCGCAGAGAGGATAGAACGATGTGTACTTTTTCAAAAATTATGAGCGGCTTGGCGATTGCCACAGCAGCGGTTCTGCTGACCATTCCGGTGTTTGCCATCAAGGCGGACACCGCTCCGGCTGCGGCATGTTGCTGCGGGAAAAATTGCGAATGCACCGAGTGTGGCTGCGCCGGTGGTGAGTGCACGAATTGCGAATGCAAGGCGTGTGATTGCACCGGCTGTGCGTGCGGTGAAGACTGTGGCAGTCCGTGCTGCCCGACCTCCAAGAAGGAAAAAAAGGGTGGGGGTTGCTGCAAAGAGAAGTCGGAGGGCACCAAGTCGCCCGCCGATAAAAAGGCAGACTGCGACCTGGCGTGTTGCGGTGTGTGAAGCGTTTGACACGTAACAGCAGCGATTCAGCCTCCGATCGGATTGATGTCGATCGGAGGCTTTTCTTTTGTAGGCGAGCCCTTTAATAACGATGGTCCGGGGCATGGTGCCGCAGGACGATGCCGCGTATCTTTCAGGGCGGAACAGTTGCACAGTGTTTACTGTAAAAATTATTCTTGCTCTTTCCTTTTAATAATCGAGGTGGACTATGCCAAAAAATATTTTCGGACAATTGCTGCTTTTTGTTTTACTGATCGTTGCGGCGAATTATATTCTGCCTAAGATAGGAATTCCGTGGCATATTTCCATCATCGGTTCTCTGGTGCTGACGGTGATCATCTGGATCGTGATGCGTTTAATGCGGGGAAAATCCTAGCTCTTCAGAGTCACGCGTCAGGAGGGTGAATTCAGGTTATACTGCCGAGAGACGTGCAGCAATCAATCGGAAAGGGTGTGCGGTGCCGCCTGAGAAACAGCAACCAAACGACCTACTCGGCAAAGTCTCCCGACGGAACCTTTTCGTGGCCGGATCGTGTGCGGTGCCGTGCCTATTTGGTTTTTCGCGCACCGCATTTGCACAACAAGAGTCGGCCGCGGCCACAGGTTATCGCGGGGGCATCGCTACGGGCAACGGCGCGGCCACCCGAGCTGGCCATGCAGTGCTGCAAGAAGGGGGAAACGCTGCCGATGCAGCGGCCGCTGCGCTGCTGGTCCTCTCGATTTGCGATCCGGCCGGTCGCGAATTATTCTGCTTCGGCGGCGAGGTGCCGATTCTGATCTATGACCCTGCGGCTAAAAAAGTGGAAGTGCTCGCGGGGCAGGGTGCTGCGCCCGGGTTGGCAACCCGGAAATACTTCGCGTCGATTGGCGGTATTCCGCGGAGCGGCAGCGGAGCTGCGGCGGTTCCGGCTGTGCTCGATGCCTGCGTGACGCTGCTTGTCCGACA
>CAUZBD010000032.1:0-11063 GCA_963577795.1 Planctomycetota bacterium
AAGGATTGCCAAACTTGCAACCGCGCACATTGATCGAGCGGTTGCTGCGATTCCAGCGATGCAGCCTCTGGCTGTGGGAGAAACCATCCTGATGCGCACCCCCGAGCGGGTTGTTGCCGTTGATTTTCAAAGCGGAAAAATTGTTTGGCAGGTGGAGACGCGTCCGACAGAAATCGGTTTTTCGGGAGTGCGAAGTCGCGATCGCGGGGTCGGCGGGAACCAAATTCTCGGCGTGCCTCGTGGTGCTGCAGCGATCACCACCGCGCTCAATGAACAAGTGTGGTTGGACAAAACGCTCGGCACGATGAGCAGCGACGGGGACCGTCTTTTCCTGCTTGAAGAATTTAACTTCTCCAACGAATTGCGGTACATCGATTCACAGGGTCGGAAGAGAATATCTCCCGGATCTCAATACAATGTGCTCCGCGGACGCTCCGTTTCCAAGGCGGAGGGAAAACTTCTCTGGAGTCTAGGAGGCCCGCACGACGCGGATCCCGAGATGCAAAAGGCGTTTTTTCTTGGGCCACCGCTCCCGCTTGACGGCAGACTTTATCAGCTTGCAGAGGTTGAAGACGAAGTTCGCCTGCTCGTACTTGACGCGGCCACAGGCAAAAAACTTTGGCAACAGCAACTGGCCGTGATTGGGCAATCTGCCGAATATGAACGTCGCCGAAGGATCGGCGGAATTAGCCCTTCCTACGCCCATGGTGTCCTTGTTTGTCCCACGGGTGTCGGCGCTTTGGTGGCCGTGGATCTGACGTCGCGAAATCTGCGTTGGGGGTATGCTTACGGAGAAGCGACGACGGGCGTTGGAAGGCGAAGGAATCCAGCATGGCACCAACAAATGCTTTCTCGTTCACCACGTTCGGAACAGATTTGGGCCGATGCGTGTGCGGTGATTGCTGACGGGAAGGTGCTGGTTACCCCAACCGAGTCCGACCAATTGCATTGCATGACGCTCGAGGAGGGCCAGCTTTTATGGAGGAGGCCCCGCGGCAAGGATGTGCATTTGGCGTGCCTTTATAAAGGGAACGCGATCTTGGTCGGCCCGGAGATGCTCACAGCGGTCGCGATGGACTCGGGAGAGGTTGTGAATGAGTGTCCGCTTCCGGCGAATGGTGCCGTGCCAAGCGGGCGAGGTTACGACGCAGAAGGACGCTACTATCTTCCGGTGAGGCTTCCCGAGGGCGGCGCGGTCCTGACAGTCGACCTCGACAAAATGGAAATCATTGAGTTGACCGGTGTCCGCGGTGGTCATGTACCTGGAAACCTGATTTGTCACCAGGATTGCGTTATTTCGCAAAACAGTGATCGGCTTCAGTGTTTTTATCAACACCGGTCACTTGAAGCCCAAATTGCCAAGGCGCTTGAGGAAAACGCTGCCGATCCGGAGGCGCTCTTAAGGCAGGGAGAAATTCTTTTCGACCGTGGCGACGCGACCGATGCGGTGCAGTTATTCCGACGAGTCGCTACGGCCTTTTCGCAACAGGCGGAAGCCTTTCTGGGTCAAGGTGACCCCGGTAGACACGGCGAAGCGTTGGCGACCTCTCTTTATGCGCGGGGACTGCTGCGCGAGGGGTTGCTTGAGGCACTCAAAGATAATTTTGTGGCCCATGCCAATACGATTCCTGAAATTGAGTCCCTGATCGATTCGCCCATCGATCAGGTTGAATTCCTGCGCGTACTCGCCACAGGCCAGGAGCGGGCCAAGAAATGGGATCTCGCGCTGGAGGCCTATTTGAAGCTGGTAAAAATCGTGCGTGATGACGACCCGCTGCTTGCGCTCGAGATGGGGCGAAGTGCTCGCTTGAGCTACTTGGTACGGAGCAAGCTTGATGCATTGCGCAGCCAGCTTTCTTCGACCGGCCGGGAGAAATTACAGACTTGGATCGCCGACGAAGAATTGGCTTTGCAGGCTTCGCCGGTGCGTGAATCGCGCGATGCTTTTGAGGATTTCTTCTTTTTCTTTGCTGCAAGTTCTACCGCGGAGCGACTCAAGCGTAAATGGATTGCGCAGTTCCCGGCCGATGTCCCCTCACTCTCTGTCATGCACGAATTGCAAAAGATGCGTGAGAGCACTAGCGGGGATTTGGCCCGCTGGGCAACGGCCGAACAGGCCTACCGTTATGATCAGCTTGGATTGAACGCGGAGGCGGCTGCATGCTGCAGCGCGCTGTTAAGCCGCTGGCCAAACGAAGTTTGCTGGAATGAAAAAACGGCCCAGGAATGTGTCGAAAACTTAGCTGCTGCGAGCCGCCCAGCGAAGACGTCTGTGGGTTGGCCCACCGGAAAAGCGGTCATCAAAAAACAGGGCACAGCCGGAGGGCGTAAAAATCAGGCGTATCAGGTCCCCTTGCCGGTCAAGTTCTTTCCGTCTACCGCCTCGTCTTCTCTGGCTCCTCGGTTATGGGTTGAGCAGCGACCACGCCTGCGGATTTATCAGGTCGATGAAGATGGCCGTGAGCTATGGAGTGTTTTTCCTGATAAAGCAGGAACCGCTCAGCGGCGTTCTTCTTCGATTTACCCTTGGATGAATTGTGTACGGATGCAGGATCATCTGTTGGTGCTCTCTGTGGGCGGTGAGGTGCTGGCCATCGACACGCTGCGGGCACGCGTTCCGGATGCTGATCCGATGATTCTCTGGCGAACCGATGTGTTGCCTGCAGATCCGCAACTCAGGACCCAGTTGTCTCAAGGTTTTCGGAGGGGGAGTTCGAAACCACGTTGGTTCGATGGGGCTCCCAATCAGTCTCAAATTACGAACCAGATCTCGCGCGTTGGCCCCATTACCGACGGTGGCGTTACTTTTATAAGAAATCGAGAACTCGTTTCAGTCGACCCGTTGACCGGCAAGGAAAACTGGGTGCAGAAAGGGATGCACCCGCTCTCGGAGGTTTTTGGCGATTCTGAGCACGTCTTTGTGCTGCCACCGGATTCGAACAAAGTAGAAGTTTATTCGTCGCTTGACGGGACCCAGGAAGGAACCCGAAGTGTCCCCGCTTTAGAAAACCGCTGGACGACCGCCGGCGCACAAATTCTCTGTTGGCGTAAAGCAGATGCACCACATGCACCACATGCACCACAGAGCGACAATCGCCAGTGGGCGTTGGCGCTCTACGACCCCTGGACAGAAACCGATCGATGGGTCTATCCCGTCTCGGAGAGCGCGAAAGCGACACTGGTCGATCAGGAGGCAGTTGCGGTTTTTGAGAAAACCACGGGAAGTTTTGTGATACTCGATCGCGGTGATGGCGAGGTGTTGATCGAGCACATGCAAAAACCTGATCTGGGTGTGCAGGGTATTTATGTTTTGTCGGCCAAAGATACCTATTTCCTCATCACAAACCGGGGGGCACCTTACAATAAAGACACGACAAAAATACAGCCGATTCCCCAGGGTGTCGGAAACATTTTTTTTACGGGCCAAATTGTGGCGATCGATCGTAAATCGGGAGAGTCGCGGTGGTCGCGACCGATTGATGTGGAGCAATGGGGATTGTCGCTCAGTCAGCCAGAAGGTCTGCCACTTTTAATTCTCGCGCGTCGCGTAACGCGTCGGCCACCGGGCAACGGCTCGATCAGCTATGTCGAGATGGCATTGATTGATAAGCAGAGTGGCCGCGAGATTATTGCGAAGCAGAAATTACCCAGAAGCGAATCCTATTATCGGGTTCTGGGTGATAAAGATGCCGAGATGGTACGCATCCTCTTTCGTAATCATGCTTCGGACTTTGCGATTGCATTTTCCGAGACCCCCCTCGATCCGGATGAGCCACAAGAACCAGCCCAACTTGTCCACAAGACGGTGCCTCGCAGCGGGCTTCAATCCGCGGCTCAAGCGGTACTCGAGTCTCTCGGCAAGGCCATGAAGTTGGCCTCTGAAGCAGCCCGGAAGATGGCAGAGGAAAAGGCCCAACGCGAACAGCAGCAGGCGGAGCAAAAAAAAGCGCAAGCCGCTCCCCCGCAGCGCCAAAAGGAAGCTCAACCAGAACCATGATTTTCTTTCCCACGCCGCGAAGACGATTGCTGCTCGTGTATGGAATGTTGACGTTCCTTGGGCTCATGCCATACGTCGCGCTCGCGGCTGACTCAGACAATGTTGCCACGACCGTAGATCGAGGTTTGCGCTGGCTCGCTTCCACACAGTCGCGGATTGGACATTGGGAAGCCCGAGAGGGTCGCTACCCCACCGCCATGACGGCGCTGGCTGGGATGGCCCTTCTGGCAGAAGGATCGACAACCACCCAGGGTCCGTATGCGCGCAATATTCGCAGGGCTGTGGACTATCTGGTCGGTCAGAGCAATCCCAACGGTTTAATTGGCGATCCGAATCGGGACGACCGCTACACCTACGGACACGGTTTTGCGATGCTGTTCCTCTCCCAGTTGCTCGGTGAAGAAGAAGACATGGCTCGACGAGAACAATTGGTCGACGTCCTTACGCGGGCGGTGATTTTTACGGGTCGGGCACAGACGGGTGACGGCGGCTGGGGATATTTGAGTGCGAAAGATGGGAATGGCTTTGATGAAGGGTCAACGACGGTCACTCAGGTGCAGGGGTTGCGTGGCTGTCGTAATGTCGGAATCGACGTACCGCGAGAAATTATCGATAAAGCAATCGCTTATATCCATAAATGCACCATGCAGGATGGGGGCGTGCAGTACAGCAGTAAAGGTGGTGGTGGGCGACCTGCCATCACAGCGGCCGCGGTAGCCTGCCTGTTCAATGCCGGCGAGTACGATAGCGATTACGTGCCGCGCTTGTTAGAGTATTGCAAGCGTAATCTGCAGAATATCGACAACAAAAGTTTCGGGCATTGGCATTATGCACACTACTACTACGCGCAAGTCATGTACCGCGAAGGAGGAGCGGCGTGGGATACGTACCGCGGTGAGGTCTTCGATAAACTCGTCAATCAAATAGAAGCGGTACCGGGTGATGATTCGATGGGGTATTGGGGTCAGGGATTTATTGGTCCGGTCTATACAACTGCGATTAATTTGACCATTTTACAGTTGGAAAACGGGACGCTGCCGATTTACCAACGTTAGGAATCGGGAAGAGACTCGACTGCAAAGGCATGCGGTCGAGAAACATTGTACGAAGGCATTAGAAAAACGAGGTTGTGGCATTCATGAATAGTTCTCACGAAGAGTCGATCCGGCAACTTGCAAGTGCCCGCGAAAAGATCCAAGAGCGAATGGCCGAAAAAATTGTTGGCCAGGATGCAGTTGTCGAGGAATTACTGATTACGCTTTTCAGTCGAGGCCATTGTCTGCTTGAAGGTGTTCCGGGTTTAGCAAAGACCCTTATGATCCGCACGCTTGCCGATGCACTCGATTTGACCTTCAATCGCATTCAGTTTACGCCGGATCTCATGCCTGCCGACATTACCGGTACGGAAATCATCGAAGAAAATAAGGTCTCCGGTGCGCGCGAGGTTCGCTTCCTGCAGGGACCCCTCTTTAGCCATGTGGTTTTGGCCGATGAGATCAATCGGACGCCGCCGAAAACCCAAGCGGCACTTCTTGAAGCGATGCAAGAGCGGCAAGTTTCCATCGGCAGGGTTCAGCATCCACTTGCAGACCCATTTTTTGTATTGGCCACTCAAAATCCGATTGAACAGGAAGGAACCTATCCGCTCCCCGAAGCGCAGCAGGATCGGTTCATGTTCAAAGTCTTCGTGGATTACCCCAATTTTGAGGAAGAATTCGAAATTGCGCGGAGGACCACCGGAGACTTTGAGTCCACGATCGAACCGGTCCTTTCAGCAGAAGAAATTCTTAAGTTACAGCAGCATGTGCGACGCGTGCCTGTTTCGGATCACGTCGTCCGCTATGTCCTTTCGCTGGTCCGCCAGACACGGATCGGTGAAGTGGGGATTCCCGAATTTGTTGCCGATCAAGTGAGTTGGGGCGCAGGTCCGCGGGCGGTCCAATTTTTGATTCTCGGTGGGAAAGCGCGGGCTCTGATGCATGGGCACGCACACGTTTCGACCGAGGACATCCAGGCGCTGGCCAAGCCCGTTTTGAGGCATCGCCTGGTGGTCAATTTTACCGCGCAGAGTGAAGGGGTCAGTGAAGACGACATCATCGACCGCTTGATTCAGGAAACGCCCGCTAAAGAGGATGAACTGACTAGCCATGCCCGATTCCAGGAAATATTTGCATCCTGAGTCGATTGCTCGAATCAGTCGCCTCGAATTGCGTGCCCACCGGGTCGTGGATGGATTCCTTTCTGGAATCCATCGCAGTCCGCGTTTTGGGCAGTCGGTCGAATTTCTCCAGCATCGACAGTATGTGCCCGGTGACGACTTACGGCACGTGGATTGGAAGGTTTGGGCGAAGCAGGATCGTTTCTACGTCAAGCAGTTTGAAGAGGACACCAACATGCCTGTGACGATGCTGGTGGATGTATCGGGTAGCATGCAGTACGGAACGGGGCCGCTTTCAAAATACGATTATGGGTGCACAGCGGCAGCCAGCCTGGCTTATCTTTTATTGCGACAACAGGACATGGTGGGGTGTGTTGGTTTCGATCAGAACATCCGGTTTCAAGTTCCCGCACGCAGTAAAAAAAATCACCTGGAAGCAATCGTACAGGCTCTGGTCACGGGCAAGCCGAGTGAAAAAACAGACTTTTACCCGATTCTCCGCAAAGTGGCTGAAGGAATTCCCCGCCGCGGCATGATGATTCTGATTTCCGACCTCTTGGCTGATACGGATGGTCTTTTACGTGGGTTAAAACTCTTGCGCAAACGTGGACATGATGTCATGGTGTTCCATCTTCTCGATGATGATGAAATCGATTTTCCTTTTAATGGTCCCACGCGTTTTGAAGGACTGGAGGTTTCTTCTGCGATTTCCTGTAACCCGCGGGCGCTCCGCGATGGATATCTTGAGGCACTTGCAGATTTCCTCACGCGCGTTCGACGTGGATGTACAAGCAATGCCTGTGATTATGATTTGATTCGAACGAGTCAACCACTCAGTGCGGTTTTGGCTGCTTATTTGCACAGGCGAATGGGAACGCAGCGGCGGTCTTGAGGACTTTTTCCAAAACGCGATTTTGAAATAAATATGTCTTTTACTTTTCCCGCTCTGGTTTCCGCATACCTTTTGCCTTTCCTGGCTTTGGTGCTGGCCATCCATTTGATCCACCTTTTGCGTCACCGCAAGGTTCGCTGGGCGGCGATGGACTTTCTTCTAGAGAGTAAGAAGAAAAATCAGACTTCGGTGCGGTTGAAGCAAATTCTTCTTCTCCTGCTGCGACTCGTTGCCGTCGCAGCGATTGCGTTCTTGCTTGCTGGACCAATTTTGCAAAATGCCTGGAGTCGGTTGCTGGGTGGCTCCAAAGTGCACCATGTTCTTTTGCTTGATGACAGTGGATCGATGACCGATCAGGTAGCGAGTGCCTCAGTATTTAATCGAGGTCAACGGGTGGTCCAGTCTGTTTTGGAACTTGCAAGTGATGCACAAACGGAGCAAGCGATTACGCTCTCCACGTTTTCGTCGGCAATCGAAGGACTCGCTCCAGAAGTTCTTCGCGAAGTTGCCAATCGCAAGACCCCGCAGCAGTGGGTAGAACTTGTTAACGGACTGGAGCCTACCGCGTCTGGTACGGGACCCCTCGAGGCAATCGAAGCTGTGGAGAAAATCGTGGTACCGGCGAAGGATGAGAAGATGATTTTGTATGTTCTTTCAGATTTCCGCACAGCCCAATGGCAGGAAGGAGGAGCGTTAAGGCAGCAACTCGAGCGACTGGCTGGAAATCAAATACAGCTTGAATTGATCCAGTGTACGGATGGATCGCATGAGAATCTGGCGATCACCGAACTCGCTCCTCTGCCGGGGCCTCAAGTCACCGGGGTTGCACTCCGGATGCGTGTACAAGTCACGAATTATGGTCAGCTTCCGGTGAAGCACGTTCCGGTACAGCTAACACAAAGAATGATTACCGCTGAGAGTCATGAAATATCGGTATCGCTTGGTGCGATTACGCTCGAAAAGATTGAACCGGGGGAGTCTATTGAGGGTTTCTTTGACGTCGTGTTTCAAAATTCAGGCAGTCATGTCGTTGAGGCGAGCATTACGGGCGATTCACTTGCCCTCGACAATCAGCGATGGACGGTGGTGGATGTGGCCACTGCTGTACCCGTCCTGGTGATTGATGACGGTGGCGAAGACGAGTCCTTGTTTTTGCGCTTAGCGCTCGCGCCGTCTCCGCAGGTCAGCACGGGCGCGCAGGTCCAAGTCGAACGGTCTACGTTTCTTCGTGATGCGGTACTCGATCGCTATCACGCTATTTTTTTATTGAATATTGCAAGCCTCGATAAGGTTGAAGTTGAACGACTCGAGCAATACGTTCGTAGCGGGGGTGGCGTCGTCTTTTTTGCAGGTCCTCAATCGGATCGCGAGTTCATCAATCGCGATCTCTACAACGAAGGTGAAGGTCTCTTTCCTCTTCCGCTCAACTCCCCCGCAACACTTTTGGCGGATCGTTTTGAAAAAGTCCCCGCCCTCACCGTCGATGCAGAGCATCCTATCTTTGCCCGTATTTTCGGAGGGACGCTCAATAATTGGTTGCAATCGATTGATGTTTCTCGTTACTATGCGACGTCGTCGGCGTGGGATGAAGCTGCCGATCCAAATGTAAGTGTGCTTGCGCAGCTTCGTAACGGTGCGCCGTGGATCGTGGAGAAAAAGCTGGGTAAGGGAAAAGTCCTTGCCGTACTTTCGACCGCAGCGCCCCAATGGCACAATTGGGGATTGGCCGACCCGAGTTTTGTGCTTTGGGCTCTCGATACGCTTGTCTATCTGGGGGCGACAAAAACGTTAAAAGAAAATCGCGAAGCGGGCGAAATACTCCAGGCCGATGTCCCCTCTACCACGTTCCGGCCTCTGGTGAATTTCACTACGCCTCGGGGTCATCAGGAAAGCCGTTCCCAATCCGTCCAGGTGGCTGCCGTTGCCGTTGGTCCCGATCCCACAAAACGTGTGGCAGACTTTGGTAAAGTGCAACTTCCTGGGGTTTATGAAGCACGACGCAGTCAGCTCAACGGGGAGGTCGTTCTTGAATGTACTGCGTTCAATGCTCCGGATAGTGAAAGCGATCTTCGCGTGGTCAGCGAAGGACAAATGCGCGGTTTGCTTGGCGAAATTCCCTATCAATATCGCTCTGCGGACACTTTTTTTATCGCGGATAAAAGCGAGGCCGGTTTTCCACTCGCTGAGCAATGGTGGTTTTTTGTTCTCTTGGCTGCGATTTTGGTTGTCGAGCAATGGATCGCCTACGGGGCGAGTTACCACAGGTCAATAAAATTACAAACGGTAGGGTCTCGATGATCTTCGGTTTTCTCTTAGCAACAGTGAGCGGCCTGCGAACTTATTTCGAGTTCGGCCGAGTCCTCTCTGGACCGTGGGATTGGATCTTACCACTGGTCGTCCTGTTTTTGTTGATCTGGAATACGGTGGTGATGGTTCGTCGAGATTGTGAGGAGTTGGGTGGGCAGCGTGCGGCCGTGTTGATTGCCCTGCGCACTTTGGTACTCTTCGGATTGTTCCTGGTCTATCTCCAGCCACAATGGCGAAGTACGCGTGAACTGACAGACCGCTCACAGGTCTTTGTGCTCATTGATACCAGCCAGAGTATGGGCCGCGAAGATGTCGCGGTCCCTCTTACCGAATCGAAAGGTTCAAATCGGTTGATCTCCGCAAAGGAAGGACGTTTGGCGCGGATCGTGCGGGCATTGGAAGAGGGGGAATTGCTCGGGGAACTTCGGGCAGTGCACGACGTGTTTGTCTATCGCTTCGATGAGGACGATAACCCGCTAGCGGTTGCTTCGCTGCCGTGGATTGACCCGTCGCTTGCATCGTCAACATCAGAAACCTCGGCAGCCGTTTCGTCGTCGGACGAGATTACGGAAGAAAAAACTTCTTTAACCAATTGGTCAGAGATACTTCGCGCAACAGGTGGCGATACCAGGTTGGGGGATGCCATGGAAAAACTGCGCGCCCGCTCGCGCGGGGTTCCCCTCGCTGGAATTGTTGTCTTGAGCGACGGAGTACAGACGGCCGGGAGTGATCTGGCCCTTGCGACCGATGCCCTTACTGAAGCGGAAGTTCCCGTTTACTCGATTGGATTCGGTGAGGTGCAGCGTCCGGCCGAACTGCTTCTTGTCGATTTTGCCGCACCGGCCAGGGCCTATCCCCACGATCCCCTGGAGGTGACGGCCTATATTCGTGGTCGGGGACTAGAGGGACGGCGGGCGACGCTGCGACTGCGGCAGATTCCCGTAGCAAATGAGGCAGCGCGTAACGAAGCATCTCTCTTTGAAGATCAGGTGGAGGTGCTGCTCGGTCGTGACGACGGTGAAGTTTTGCCGGTCACCATGGAAATTGGACCTCTCGAAGCACCGGGGCGCTATACGTTTGAGTGGGACCTCGCGCTCCGTGGCGAGGCTTTAGAAGACGACAACGTTGCGGAAGAAAAGAATTCAAGCGGTCGGCGGCGTCGCTTTCAAATTGAGGTCGAAAGCAAACCCACACGCGTTCTTTTGGTTGCCGGCGGACCGTCGCGAGAATACCAATTTTTACGCAACCTCCTGAAGCGCGATACGAAGCACATCCAATTGGATGTGCTGCTGCAAAGTCGTCCAGAGGGCGGATTTGAAGATCCGGCCTACGTTCGTGCATTTCCAGATCGAGAAGAACTTGCACACTATGATGTGGTTGTCGCGATGGATCCGGAGTGGGATCGACTGGGACCTGAAGCTGCCGACGCGCTCGAACACTGGGTCGCCGATGAGGCGGGTGGATTGATTTTGGTTCCGGGAGTTGTCAACGCTGGAAGTCTGATACAAAACTGGAGTCATGACCCAGAATATCAGTCGCTTCGCGATCTTTTTCCGGTCGTTTTTGAAGACGAATTCGAACTGTTCAATGATGACGTGCAAGAGGCAGGCCGTGTACGGTCGGTTCAGTTTACACGCGATGGCCGCGATGCGGCTTTTTTACAGTTGGATGACAGTCCACTAGCAAGCCAGCAGGTATGGGAAGAATTT
>CAUZBD010000033.1:0-11030 GCA_963577795.1 Planctomycetota bacterium
GGACGCGCACGGTCTGGTCCGCCTCAGGAATGACAAGCTGACAGTCTGATTGCGTTGCCCGGGGAAACCTCAATCGTAATTGACGTTCCTTTCCAACCGTCTGCAGTAAAACTTTTCCGCTTAGTTCGATTTGATGTGTCCGGTCTCCACCCCCGCGGATCCAGAGTACATATCCTTCTCGTGCCGAATCATAATTCAAATAGTAATCACCCTCTCCTTCATAGAGGATGGGGTCCTCGGATGAAAAGATCAGCTTTTCCATTTTGAGTGGTACAGGTATCCACTGGTCATCGGCATCGGCCAGATTTTTAACCACCAACCGAATCTTCAGATCGACTGTTTTTTCATCCGCGACTGCGGAAGTGCTTAGTTCCGAAAGAACATACTGCGGTGGTAACGCTCGGTCTGCCGCACGATTCCCCAAGAGTTTCTTAAACTCTTCAAAAGTAATATCGTTCAAGACAGCCGCTCGTAATCGACCTTCCTTGTCCGGAACGTAATAAATTTCAGGGCCAATCTCTTGGGGGCCTTGCTCTTGCTTCGTCCCGTTCTTGTCGCTGTCCGTACGGTCGACTGCCCGTTCGCCAATCTGCGAAGAAGTGTCTTCCGGGGCTGCGACCAGCGTCGGTGGCAGAGCAATAGCAGCCGTTACGGCCACTAAAAACGCAAAGACAGCGTGCTGCCAGAAACAAGCAAAACTTGCTCGCTGACCCAATGAAATCGATCTACAAGCACGACGTCTCACGATGTCACACTCGGCTGATTGGCAGACTTGCCACACTCGGGAAATCGGCTATCCACAACTCAAACCTGTTCATGCCAGAAGGCAAAAATTCACCGGCTCCGTTTAACGGTTCCCAGTGCCTGAAAAACCTCTGCCCGCATGCCTAGGTCTGAGGCAGATCCGCCACAAAAGTCTAGTATAGTCGAGATGGCAACCAACCCCAAACGATTCCCACTTGATCCGACGCATCCAGCATTGTTGACTCGATTTAGGCCCCCTCAGGGCAGAGGGATGATTCTCAATACCTTAAAATGGCTGCTAATTCCGCATTCAATTCCGGGGTCGCTGCGGCAAGGGGCTGGGGATGAGACAACTCAAAGGGGTCGCCAGAAAGATCGGTCACCGTCCCCCCCGCCTCCGTAACGAGCAGCACCCCCGCAGCGATATCCCAGGCTGAGGTCCCCGTTGCCCAATAGGCATCCAGCCGACCGGAGGCAACGTAACACATATTTAAAGCGGCTGATCCGGTACGACGAATGGCTTGTGCCTGTTCAAGCACGCCCAAAAGCTTTGTGACTTCCGGGCCATCACGCTGAATCCGGGGTGGAAAACTGACCGCAACCAGTGCCGAACCCAACGTCGAGATCCCGCTAGGACGGAGCGTTTCCCCATTGAGGGTGGCCCCCTGCCCCATAACAGCAGCGTAACACTCCTCCGCGGCAGGATGATACACGACTCCCGCCAGCACTTTCCCCGCGCGAACCGCCGCGACCGAACAGGCGTAGTGAGGGATATGGTGGGCATAGTTGGTCGTGCCATCCAATGGGTCGACAACCCATACACAGGATGTCGGTTCGTCAAGGATTTCTCCAACCTGCTCGGCTGCTGTTGTCTCTTCACCGATAAAAAGATCCGAAGGAAACACTTTTTCGATGGTCTGACGAACGACTTTTTCAGCCGCGAGGTCCGCGTCCGTTACTAAATCTGCTGGACCTTTTTCTCGAACCGTAAACCGTTGTGCCCAATCGAGAAGCACCGCACCGCCGGCACGTGCAGCCCGCTCACAGACTTCCGCAATCGCATGAAGGTCCTCCATAGGCACACCTTAATCCGTTTAAGAAAGTGGTCCAATGGGGGAGGTGGTATTGATTTCCTGGATGAATATGTACTTTTTTTGAACAAAAAACAGGCTGTTTATACTGATAAAAAAACGCATTATTTTTTTAGGCCAAAAACGTAGACACACAGAATCGAGCTGCTATTATCTTAATAGAGGATGTGTCCTAAAGACCTTGTCCTCACTGGAATTATTTTTGGAACAATTCATTTTTTCGGCCTCTTCTCTGTTCCGGCCCCGTCGTTTTGCCCTGGTGCATGCGGCGGGGTTTTTTTATTGAAGTGCTGTTGGTATAGAAGGTGCTTCAAAGTTTCGCGTTGCGCCGCATCGTACCAATCGATAAACCATGCCGGTTCCCATGAGTTCCTCCTGGCAGCTTGTTGAACATCAGGTGAAGACTCCGTTTGCAGGCGGGGAGGGATACCTCGATCTGGAGCGACCTGAAGAGGGATTCCGATGGCAGGGTCCGCAACAGGAGTCTCTCCAACTGCTTCGATTCGGTGATGCCGCTCGGGGTAAGCAATTCGAGTTTCCGGTCGAGGCCTACGTCCGCAAAGAAGATCTGGTCATCAATTACGGTGGTCGCAAAATGTTGCCGTTTGACTTACAGGTCTATTGGCGACGTCAAAGCTACCCTGCACAAGCGGATTTCAATGCACTGGAATGGATCTTGGCCGTACAGACGGATTGTCTCGATATTCAATCACAGCTCGTAACCAGTACAACCGGCTTGGCCGCAAGCGAAATTTTCCATCTTCCCCTCGAGAGTGCAAAAAACGTTGAACCGGTGGAGTCGGATTCTGAGCTTTGTGCGGCAGAGAGCACCGGTTGCGTTTTAGTCCGGCTTGGAGAGATGAGCTACATCGAACTGATCCATCCCCAAGACTTTCTTGCGCTGCAAGTCGTCCGGTCGGAAGCAACCTCTGCGTTTGCAATGAACCGCACAATATTTGACTGCCCACTCGAAAAGGGAGTGATCGTGCGAGCCCGCCTACGGGGATTGTGTGTTCCCCGTGCGGAAGATGTCGCCATGCTGCGGGATGCATATCAACGATTTATTCACGACGCACTACCACTAACGACGTGAACGTTTACGTTCACTTCATTGTGATAGCCAACCAAAGTGCATGGCGGCATCATAGATCCACGGCTGTGTCCACGGATTCCATGTGGGATAGCTTGCGGAAAGCACGCTGAAAAAAAGCAGGACGATAATCAACCCCTTACGCCGCCAGTTGTGTGCTGACCAATCGGCTGCGGGAATCAAGGCCACAAGCCAAAGGGGGATCAGCCAAAAAAACCAACGCGGACCGCTCGTCATGCCGCCATAGTTCCGCGCTTCGCCGGCAAGACTGAAGTAGAAAGTCAGACAGCCAATCGAGACCAATAAAATCACCAGGCCCAAAGATCGCAGTGAGGGGATCACGCGACGAACAAGCATCGCCATCATACCCGCCAAACTTAGAAGCCACATCGGTGTCAATGAAAAAAGACCGTGATGTCCAAGCAAACTATGAAAGATGTAGTCGTTTCTGCTCTCCTCTCCTTGATCAATCTTTGAGCGGGAACGCATACTTTCCGCATCCGTTTTCCAATAACTTGAGATCGCCCGCGAGCCGACCTGATAGTCGTACACGTACCAATTGCCCGTTTGCCAATCTTGGCCTGCCGCGCGATAAGCGTATGGTGGAAGAAACGTACCGTGGGCTATGTAATTGGTTCCGATTGCGGCTGCCGCCACAATTAAAACAGCTGGGAGTCCAAACAGCATTGTGTCCCGTGGGACCGTACACAGAAAACCGATACCGAGTATCGCGAGCAACAAACCTGCGGGAAGTTCCACGGCCATGGCAAGTGCCGAAAAAAGACCGGCGAGCAATGCCCACCGTGCTTCGCGTCTGCATTCAACCCAAACCTTCACCGCAGCATAAAATGCAATCATCACACACATCGCGGCAATCAAGTGATTATTAAGCACAACAGCGAAAGTGGTGAGATAGGTGCCAAATGCTGCCATCGCCATCACCGTAACACGACCCCAATCGGATGCACCCAGTTTTTCCACAATCCCCGAAAGCAACAGGAGTATCACCATGATCGCTGGCACATTGGTCAACAGCAGCATCGTCCGTACCACTTTGAAAGGATGCTCGGCCAGCGTCCAACCCGTAATTTTTTGAATCAAAAAATATTCGCCCGCAAGAAGCGTCGGCAACAGTGTCGGCTTACTCGAGTAAAGATGGGGTTCTCCGTTTCGCGCATGCTTTACCATGTCGATCGTTTGCCAGCGAGCATGGTCTTCAGGATCGGTTACAATTTGATCGATCGCAAAGGTTCCATCATCCACCAGAGCTCGAATGGTACACCAACGGCTACGGTCGTTCGCACTGAGAAAGGGGCGGGCCAATCGCAGTTCTTTTGATTTCTTTATCCGGAACGTTTTGAGTTCTGTCTCGAGAGTTGCTCCCTGAACACCACGCGATTGCAGCCGTTCTCGCTGTCGATCGACGGCACTGCGCAGCCGGATTTTTTCCACGACTTCAACATCAACCGCGGTCACAGAAAGAATGCGTCCGGTGACCATGCCAGCTGTCAATGCAATCAATAGCACGTAAGTAATTTGTCGGACCCGCTGGCCGGTTGACTCGTAGGAACCTCGTCCTGCAGAAGATCCCGATGGCTCCGTTGAGGTTTGGGGGGTGTCCGTGGCGTGCATCATACCTCGCCCGTCCCCTCACCCATGGCAGGCAACTCCTCGCTTTTTGAGCCTGTTGGGCTGTGGGGAAATTCCGTTCTTTCCAAAACCGAATAACTCACCGCCCCACGACTTGCCTCTGCAGCGAGCATCTCAGCAATCAACCCAAGCGATAGCATCTGGCCACCGACGAGCAGTCCCCCGAGTGCGTAATAAAGCAGGGCCGTCTCGCTGATATGAAATACGGGAATCTCGACAAACAACCGAGACAAAACCCATTGAATCGATAGACAAACCATCCCGAACCCACCGAACATGAAAGCGACCAGGCCAATCCCACCAAGTAAATGCTGGGGTCGATGACCGTAACCGGTAAGAAACAATACGGTGATCAGATCAAGCAGACCTTTGAGCAGCCGCTTGGACCCATATTTCGTTTTTCCATATTGACGCGGGCGATGGATCACGGCGATCTCGTCGACGCGGAAACCGCGAGCGGCGGCAAGCACGGGCACAAAGCGGTGCATCCCACCATACAGGTGAACTTCGCTGAGTACCTCTTGCCGATAACACTTTATTCCGCAATTGATATCGTGTAGTTTAATGCCGGTCGTCATCCGGATGAGCCAATTGAAAATTCGCGAGGGGATAATTTTATTCCAAGGATCGTGACGAATTTTTTTCCATCCACTGACTACATCGAACCCTTCACGTATTTTCTCCAGGAGTCGTGGAATTTCTCGGGGGTCATCCTGGAGATCGGCGTCAAGGGTAATCACGAAACGACCACTTGCTACACGAAATCCCGCATCGAGTGCTGCCGCTTTTCCAAAATTCCTGCGGAAACGGATTCCATGGACGCGATGATCCTGGGCCGCCAGTTGCGCAATCACCTCCCAGGTGTTGTCGCTGGAACCATCATCCACCAGAATGATTTCTAACTCGATTGCTTCGCTCGTCCCCACAGCATCCAATTCCGATACGAGCAACGCAAGCGACTCACCTTCATTGAACGCGGGAATCACTATCGAAATCACGTTGCCGACTCCCCTCTCTGCCTCGGAAATGACATATCGGTGGTAAAAACCATGCACCGGCGGGAAAAACCCGATAGCTGCGGTCCATTCTATCTGGCCGGTGACACGGTTTCAATTCACAACCGCTACCATGTACGCATCGCCACACATAGACAGAACCAGGCTTGGAGAAATGCGCAAGCTGTAAAGCATCACTGCTCCGCTTGCAGTCGGCGTTGTGGCTGACCGAATGGATAAAGCACGAGTGCCAGCCCAAATTCTACGCTGAGCCAAATCAGTCGTAAAATAACTGCGGCCACGAGTGCCGTTGCTGTGGCAAAGGGAAGTTCGAGAATTTCGGTAAAATAAAAGTGGCCTAGAATAACCGTAATCATATACTCGCGGACGCCGGCACCACCGGGAATGAGTGAAAGAAACCCAGCAACGATCGCCATCGTGACTGCCGCAAGACAATAAGGAAAGGCAACTCCGGTGACTTCACGCTCCAGGCCGATTCCGCAAACAACCGACCAAAGGCTTCCGGCAAAGCAGATCCAGCCCAAGGTCATCAGGATCCAACCGTATCCCATCAGTGAAAATCGAATGCCGGCAAGCCGCTCTTCGATAACTGCGTCGAGGCGAGCCGTTCCCAACCGGAGTACGATTTTCTTGAAAATAGCGGGCCACGTGGGCAATCCCGCTAGAATCAACAACCCGAGGGCGAGCGGGAGCAGAAAGGGATAGTCCTTAAGATGATCGTCGAGCCAGAAGACGAACATCAAAATCGCGAGAAACGCACCTACCGCCATCATCGTCAGAGTTTCTAGGAAAATACTCACCGTTGTTGCGGTGGCACCAGCGCGATCCGAATGTAGAAGGCGCGCCCGAAGTACTACGACCAAAGCTTTACCTGGGACGTACTTTCCCAAAGAGCCAATGCAGTAAGCCCTCATGGTTTCAATAAATCGCGGGGTGCAACCGACTGCATCCAGAGCGCGATGCCAAAAAAAAACCATCGGCAACGTTCCCAACAGATAAAAGACTGCTGAGGCCGCAAGCCAGGAAAAGTCCAATCGCCAGGGAATTGGTTTATTTGCCAGTTCACTCCAGGCATCGTCAACGGCGTAGTAAATTCCCCAGATAACAAGCACCAAGATGGCGCCACTGATTATGAGTCTCAGTCCTCGTCCTTGGGCCTGAGTACTTTCCATCATCCACGTCCCTTATGCCCGGAGACCAAGATTTGCTTTGTCCACGCGTCTGCCCGGTACGAACCTACCGATTCGCCACTGGGATGGTGCGACCCGGGGCATTCTGACGGTCACCGCAGCGGGTGGCAAGGCGAACATTGAGACCATTTCAGCGGAAGGACACCGAAAAACCACCTTTACCGGCAGTAACCCCGAACGGTATCATGGCCAAAAGGTGCTAAGAAGCGTAGATCACGGAGGAACTCTTCCATGCATGGGATAACGCTACTGCTTGTCGCGGTCATCGGCGTCGATGTGGGATGGAAACCGGTCGAGAACGGCGAACTGGAATACATCATTCAGATTGCGCCCGACCAGCTTCGTTCATTCAAAGCAGGTGATGTCATTGAGGTCGGTGTCCGACCCATGCTACGACCCGTACGACGCTATCGCATTATCGTCGGCACCGATCCGTTACCTCGGCAGACTGCCCGGCCAGAAATAACAACCGTGGTACCCGATCCAAAAGAGGACGGTTCACCTCAAACAGTTTCGAATGATGCGGGCCTATTAAAAATACCGAGCCCTGCGGGAGTGGATCCTCAATCACTCGACCATTCGGTCGTCGTTGCCCCACAAAATGAAAATAAAGTCTCCGACGATTCTCGGTGGATGGCAGCGAACGAAGTTCACGATTCACTGCAATTGCAAACCATACCAACGCGACCGATCCAACCCCTTGTTGAGCTGCCCGTCCCGGCGAACCAACTCAATCTTCTGCCACCCCCACCTGCTGCAACTCCAGCGACGCCCGTTCCACCCATGCAGGAAGTGGTTCCTCTGTCCTCGCCAAACGATACATTCGTACCCGATTACAGAAGGCAGGGGGAAAATACGGAACTTGTGGAGAAGCAAGAGGACTACCACTTAGGAGATAGCGTTTCAATCAACGACGGAAATATACAAACGAGCGGTGTTGTACCCCCGACACCGCGCTTGATGCTCCCGCCGCCTCCCGCCGCAGTCGGCACTGCTGTCCCCGGTCCCCTGCAACTTCCTCCCCCACCTGACCGAACCGAACCATCCTCGGCTGGCGACTGGCCACCGCGGCAGAACAACGCACAAAAGAAAGTCCCATCCACAGAGCAACCCAGCGTTTTAAAAGCAGTCGCAGCACCACCGGTGCGGCCTGAACGTATGCCCCCCAAGTCCGTGCCCGCAACGCCACTGAAAAACGAGGTGCCCGATGCGTCCAAGTTGCCACCACCTCCGAGCGGACATTCTGGCGGAACTTGGTTGGTCCTTGCCCTGTTTGCGTCGATCGGGGGGAACATTTTTCTCGGTTACATTACGTGGGACATCCGCAAACGGTTTTTAGCTGCGTTCCGCAAGCCGCCGACTGACGGAATGAACCAAGAAGACGCTGACAGCTAGCGCACGGGTTCTAGCTTCCGCTCATGCCGCCCGCGAATGATCGGTTGTGGATTTCGCTTTGCCTTGCTGCGGTGTATCTGGGAGCAGCCGCACCTCGGCACCTATCTCGGTAAAGAGACTGACAAGATGCTTGTGACACGTGAACAGGAATATCTGATGTCCACCGGCAGCGGCAAAATCTTTAAGCACCTCAGCCGCCGCTCGCGCACGCTGTGCGTCAAAGTGCACCAGCACTTCATCCAGTACAATCGGTAACCGGATACCTCGCCGCGCAAACTGACTGACAAGTGCCAATCGCAGTGCGAGCATCAATGGTTCACGCGTGCCACGACTCAAGGCAAGGACGGGAAAATGCTGGCCGCGGCAGTCCTCCACGCAGAGCATCTCTTGATCCAACCTTGTCCAGACCCGCCGATACCGTCCCTCGGTGATCCGTTCAAGATAGAGTGATGCTTCTTGTAGGGCTGCGGGCTGTCTCTGCTGTTCGTAGCAGCGACGAATCGATTTGAGTAGTTGACTCGTACAAACGAGATCATGCCATCTCGAAATCGCTTTTTTCAGTCGCTCCTCCGTACGAGCAAGCTCCAATTGCACGTAAGCGTCGCGTCGATCGCTCGCAAGCGTGAGCAACTGCTCACCGAGACGCCCCCGCTGCTCGCACAGCTGCCGAAGTTTTTCATCGGTTTTTGTACGCTGCTTCGCAAGGCGTTCCCGCTCCCCGTTCAACTGTTGTTCGGTCACACCATCGAGTTCCTTCCACAGTTGCTCCGCCTCGCACGTTTCACTACAAGCGGCGATCAACTCCGATTCAAGGGACGCAATATCTGCTTCATACCGGCGGGCCTCCGCACACCGCTGCGCAAGTTCCTCCAGATCCTCATCTACCGGGAGGCTGAGGTCTTCGTAATCCTGCGTTTGCTGCGCACCAAGTAGACTCAGGTACCGCAGGCAACGACGCTGCCTCCTTGCCAGTCCCCACCGCTGACCGCGTAGCGTCTTTCGTTTGGCGATCCATTGTTGCTGCTCTTCCCATGCAGAAGCAATTGCATCCATCCTCGCCAACAGGCTCCAGCCCATGGAGAGATTTTGGTCAACTTCCGCTATGAATCCTGCCGCCTCACAGAGGGAATCGACACGCGCGACGACTTGAATCAGTTCCTGCTCCTGTCTCTCTGCCTCCGCTCGCAAGACTGCGCCTCGATTGGCGACTTCCGTTTCTTCTCGACAGCGAGCGGCAAGTCGGCGCACCGCCGCCGGTGAAAGCTGCGCGGGAAGACCTTCCGAATGTAGCGCGCGATGCCACACGCGGCGGGCTTCTTGATAGACGGATTTAGCCGCTTCGACAGCGTGCGCGACCGCCTCTGCTTCACTTGCGGCGGCACGGGTAACCTCGTGCCTGGAAACCTTTTGCTCCAAGGCGACTTTCTGCTTTTCCAATTCCCGCAACTGCACCACAAAAGGGCCGTGCGCATCGGCAAAAAGTTCGTCAAGCTCTTTGCACTCTTCATCGGCTTCATTCTGTTGCAACGCGAGCAATTCTGCCTGCCGCTGACGGGCATCCCACTCACGCTGCTGCGCCCGTTCGAGCAATCGTTTCAACCACCCGCCGGCAACCGATCCGGCAATTCCAATCAGCGTCAGCAGCGCTCCGCTCCAGGTCGTCATTGAAAGTAGAAAAATGCCGCTGCAGGCCAGCATGACGCCAAAGGCAAAAAGTCCGCCGGAGAGCATCAGAACATGTGGGGAGAGTACTTTCTGTTCGACCAGACCTTCCTGCAACAGGTCAAACTCCCGTTTTGTATCGCTTAATTGCAGCAATCGCTGCTCGAGATGCATTCGACGCCTTAAATCGCTACAGAGTTCATCGATCGCCGCAAGCTCTTCGGCCAAACCCTCGGCGTGTGCCACCTCCGTAGACGCAGGAGTCCGCTTGGCGACCAACTCGGCAGAGCATCGTTTTGCCCGTGCATCTTTCAGTTCCCGCGCGAAAGGACGAAGCCGAGGAATCGCCGCCTGGATCTGCGCGCCCAGTTCAAGACTTCGAGCCTTTGCCTGACGCTCTTCCTCTTGGGGATTTTCCGCGTCCTGATAGCCATCCATTTGCTCGACGCGCGATTCAAGCCAATCTCTCTGACTGACCATTGCCTCAATCTGCGCACCCTGTGCAATAAACGCTTCCCGCAACGGAAGTTCCTCCAGTTCACACTTGGTGGCCTCTGCTCGCTTTTTCAGCGTATCACTCCGAAGTCGCAGTTCATGCTGTTTCGCAGCCAACTGCTCAAGACGCTGCAAGTCATTGCTGGCCACATCCGGCACGGTCCCCATCGCTCGCCGTGCGGCAATAGCCTCCTGCATTTTTTTCCAAACCGGACGGACCGTGGTTGCCAGGTCAGCGATTCGAAGGCGAAACTGCTCCTCCCCGGAAGATTCGGAAAGATTTTCAATTTTTCCTTCTAAACGGGAGCGCTCGACGAGAAGCGGGCGATACCTCCCTAGTTCTTCACTAATCGTGTCAAGCTGTTTTTTCAGGGATGCTTTTTCCTCAAGCAGGCCTGCAATTTCGCTCGCGCCATCTGCTGTATCCAAAAGTCCTTCCCTCTCGCTGCGGAGTGAACGAAACACACTGGCCAGGGAAACGCGATCCACCCCAGCACTCAAATCATAGAGATATCCAGCGGCCTCCGTCTCACTCAAAGCCGCAAGCCTCTCGATTTCATCGATCCCAAACGCGAATACATTTCGATAAATATTCGCGTCCACGCCGCTTAACAGAACCTGGAGTGCCGTCATCCCTTGGCTCGTTGCCTTCTGGGCGGCTCCCTCCGCCTGCAGCAATTCCACTACGACGTGATCG
>CAUZBD010000034.1:0-10897 GCA_963577795.1 Planctomycetota bacterium
CGTAGCCCGCAGGGCCCTCGGCTTTGATGTCCGCAGCCACCAAGGCTCCGGTGATGTATTTGATCGCATAGCCGAGACACCACGCCTCGATCACCACGTAGTACATGTAGATCACAAGCGGAATCATCAGCGCGATCGCACCGAAATACTTCGCTGCCCGATTGCGCCAGATCATTGAGTAGATGCCGGGCGCAGAATTAAACCCCTTGGTGCCACCATAGCGGCCCATTGTCCACTCAGCCCAGCAGAGCGGAATGCCCAGCACCAGCAGGGAGATGAAGTACGGCAACAGAAAAGCACCGCCACCGTTTTGTGCTGCTTGGCCGGGAAAGCGAAGAAAGTTGCCCAAACCGACGGCCGAACCGGCTACCGCCAGGATCACACCGATCCGACTCGCCCACTGCTCCTTGCCCGCTCCACCGCCACCGGTTTCCTGATTGGCCACCTGCTACCCCCGATTCTTGCGCTCTAAACGACCTGGCCCCGTTTACCGCTCTGGATGCGTGTTAAAAATCTTGGGGCGTGCCTTCTTTTAATGCATGAACTCCTGTGGAGTCAACCGTTTACGATTTACCTTGATCGGTGGCAGGCTATTTTTCGAAGGTGGAGTTGTGTAAAATAACCTGACCCCTATATTTAGGAGGAGATTCGGACACTCTGCCGCGTGTGGACCCGAGGGCCCACCCGTACAGGACTGAAAAACAGCGACTAGAAAACGACCATGCAGCGACTACCCCAGGAAAAAAAACAGGCAGACCGGGCAGTACTCGACCTGCTCCGGCAGCGGGATTCGATCTCGGCAGGTCAACTGGCGGAGGAACTTACCGTCACTGACACCGCGGCTCGCCAACGTCTGAACCGTTTGATGCGGCAAGGCCTGCTCGAACGCGAAACGATCCGTCGTGGCCGTGGACGGCCGAGCCATCAGTTCCGACTCTCACCCCAAGGGCAACAAACGGCAGGAGACAATTTCTTTGATTTGGCCCTCACGCTTTGGAAGGAAATCTGCTCGATCACTGATCCGGAAATCCGGAGTGGCCTCTTAGGACGTATCGCCAGTTCGCTCGGCGATCGGTACGCGGAAAAAATTGTGGGCAGCAATCCGCAGGAACGCATGGAGTCTTTAGGTCGCGTATTTGGAGAAAAAGATATTCCCTGCTCTGTCGAATCGCACGCATCGCTCCCCGTCTTGAGCGTGCATGCCTGCCCGTATCCCGATCTGGCCGAGAAAGATCGCGGAATTTGTGCGATGGAAAAATATTTATTTTCCAACCTCGTCCAGACCGATCTGCAGCTCACATCCTGTCGGCTCGATGGAGCAAGCGGATGCACTTTTGAAATGCGATAAGTGAAATTTGTATTTACCCCCAGTACATGAACCATTTCTAAATACTCTCCATTGGACTGAGACGATGACAAAACCATGGATCGAAGGACGTTTTGAGGAAAACGTCGTGACTACAACAATCGAGCAGGCGATCAACTGGGCGCGGCAATCGAGTCTCTGGCCAATGACCTTTGGTCTGGCGTGCTGTGCGATCGAAATGATGGCCACCGGTGCCAGTCGTTTCGATATCGATCGGTTTGGAGCGGGCGCGTTTCGGGCCACACCTCGCCAGGCTGATCTGATGATTGTGGCCGGAACAGTCACTTACAAAATGGCCAGTCGCGTGCGCCGACTCTATAATCTGATGCCGGATCCGAAGTATGTGATTGCCATGGGAGCCTGTACCGTGGGCGGCGGTCCCTACTTCAAATATGGCTACCACGTGGTGAAGGGTGTTGACCTGGTCGTGCCGGTGGATGTCTACGTACCGGGTTGTCCGCCACGTCCGGAGTCGCTGCTTGAAGGCTTGATGCGAGTTCAGGATAAAGTCAAAGGCCAGAAAATTACGAATCGAAACGGTACACGGATTGCCGACGAACTCCCGGTGCCGCATCACAGCGGCTATTCGGAGCCCGGCACTGAAATCGATCCACTTTTTGATCATCAAAAAATCACAGGTTGAGATAATCTTTTTTTTGGACAGAACGAATGACCGAAGCATTAAAAATCAGTAACCTCCACGTCTCTGTTGAGGACAAGGCCATTTTGCATGGCGTCAACATAGAGATTGCCCGCGGTGAGACGCACGCCCTGATGGGACCGAACGGGTCGGGGAAAAGCACACTTGGACTCGCCATCATGGGGCACCCTGGTTATGAAGTCACTGAAGGAACCATTGAACTTGCCGGTGAAATGATTGGCGAACTTTCTCCCGACAAACGGGCACGCCGCGGATTGTTTATGGCGTTCCAGCGACCCATGGCCATTCCAGGTGTGAAAATGGCTGACTTTCTCCGTCATGCCACAACCAATGTCCGTCAGCCGGATCGCAAAGAGGGCGAAGAACTCATTCCGATGCGACAATTCCGCAAAGAGTTGCGCGAGAAGATGGCCGAACTCAAAATTGATAGCGAGTTTGCCCGGCGGTACGTGAATGATGGATTTTCCGGTGGTGAAATGAAGCGGGCCGAGATTTTACAACTTGCCATGCTTAGGCCCCGGTTTGCCATTCTGGATGAAACGGATTCGGGCCTCGACGCCGATGCGGTACGATTGGCCAGTCAAAGCATTGCGGCTATCGGTGAGGGCAAGATGGGCATTTTGATTATCACGCACCACGAACGGCTCCTTGAGCACAATCGACCGGATAGGACCCATGTCATGCTTGGTGGTCGGATTGTCGAAACTGGAGGGCCGGAATTGGCAGGCGAACTACATCGCGATGGTTTCGATCGGATTCGAGCAGACTATCCGGAAGCAGCCGAGCAGGAACAGGCGATGAAGACCCAAGAGGCGACCGAAGTCGCCACCAGTGGATAAAAAGTAAACTCGGATTTGACTGAGCGAGGATAAAAATGGCGACCGATATCACCGGTAACAAATCGTTCGATCCCGCAGCGACGGAGATCAATAAGTACGACTTTAAAACTCCTATCACACCGGTCTTTAAGACCCGCAAAGGACTCGACCGTGAAATCGTCGCGCAGATTTCCGAGATGAAACAGGAACCGGGTTGGATGCGGGATTTCCGTCTTCAAAGTCTGGATATTTTTGAATCTAAGCCGATGCCGCACTGGGGTGGTGCAATCGATATCGACTTTCAAGATATCTACTACTATCTGAAGCCGACCGACCAGCAGGGGAAAAGCTGGGACGATGTTCCTGAAGAGATCAAAAAAACCTTTGACCGCCTGGGCATTCCCGAGGCCGAAAAGAAATTTCTTTCCGGCGTGAAAGCACAGTTTGAGAGCGAGGTTGTTTACGGCTCACTCCAAGAAGACCTCGCAAAAAAGGGTGTTATTTTCACCGATACCGATACCGCGCTCCGCGAACATACCGAACTGTTTCGCGAGCACTTTGGTTCCGTGATCCCGCCGACCGACAATAAGTTTGCGGCACTCAACTCGGCCGTCTGGTCCGGTGGCTCTTTCATCTATATTCCACCGGGAGTCAACATCGAATTTCCTCTACAAGCCTATTTCCGCATCAATGCCGAGAGCATGGGACAGTTTGAAAGAACACTGATTCTCGTCGACGAAGGCGCCCAGATTCACTATGTCGAGGGCTGCACGGCGCCAATGTATTCGACCGAAAGCTTGCACTCGGCTGTGGTCGAAATCAAGGTCATGAAGGGGGCCCGCTGCCGATACACCACGATCCAGAACTGGTCCAACAATATCTACAACCTGGTGACCAAAAGGGCGATGGCCTATAAAGATGCCACCATGGAATGGGTCGATGGCAACTTGGGTAGCAAACTCACGATGAAATATCCCGCGGTCTACATGATGGAACCGGGGGCACGTGGTGAAATCCTTTCGATTGCGTTTTCCTCGGCCGGACAGCACCAGGACGCGGGCGCGAAATTAGTCCACTGTGCACCACATACCACGGGCCAGATCATTTCGAAGTCGATCTCTAAAAATGGGGGGCGGAGCAGTTACCGCGGCCTAGTGAAGGTTGAAAAGGGAGCCACGCAAAGTAAATCAAGTGTCGTGTGTGATGCATTGATTCTTGATAAAGAGAGTCGTAGCGATACCTATCCCTACATTGAAATCGATGAACAGGATGTTTCAATCGGGCATGAAGCGAGCGTATCGCGGATTGGTGAAGAGCAACTTTTCTACCTCACAAGCCGAGGACTCTCAGAAGCAGAGGCGAGCACAATGATTGTCAACGGCTTCATCGAACCGCTCGTTAAAGAACTGCCGATGGAATATGCCGTGGAGATGAACCGTCTGATTGAATTGCAAATGGAAGGCTCCGTTGGGTAGGGCAGGTTGCCTACGCTCCGTAGAAACGTGTTGCTCTATTTAGAGAGTCACTTCCTTACGATCCCCTGGCAAGTATTACGATGTCTCAAAGCACACTCACAACTGGATTCAATCAGGAATCTTTCGATGCCTTCATCGCGTTGCGCGATGAACCCTCCTGGCTCACCGACCTGCGAAACATCGCGTGGAAACATTATTGCAACTCACCGATGCCGTCACAGTTGGATGAAGAATGGATGCGAACGGATATTCGCCTGTTGCACTTGGATCGCTTTTCTCTGCCCGCTGAAACAGACGATGCCACATTGCCGACCGCGGTACTCAGTGAGGGGGTGACCCTCAGCGGGATGCTCACGATGAAGGATTCGCGTGTGGTAGCGACCGAACTGGATGCGCGGGCGGCCGCACAGGGGGTTCTGTTCGGCAACCTGGAAACGATGTTACGGGAACATGGCGACTTACTTCGACCGCACCTCCTTTCCCGGGCGGTCGATCCACTGCACGATAAATTTTCAGCACTACACGCCGCATTCTGGACTGGCGGTACACTGCTCTACGTGCCTCGAGGTGTCGTGCTTAAAGATCCACTCTGCACCCTCACAGCACTCAGCGAGGGACAGGTCGACCTCGGGCATACTCTGGTTGTTTTAGAGGATGATGCAGAGGCAACGCTGCTCTCAGAGTCGCACAGCCTGCCAGGCTGTGAATCGGGATTGCATTGTGGAGCGGTGGAAATACTTTTAGCGCCCGAAAGTCGGTTCCGCTACGTGAATCTACAAGAGTGGGGCCGCGGTGTTTGGCATTTCTCCCACCAAAAAGCACTCCTTGATCGGGACGCCTCACTGCAGTGGACGATCGGTGCCCTCGGTTCAAGACTTGCAAAGGTCAACCAGCATGTGGGGCTAGTCGGCGAGGGAGCCGATGCGCAAGTCAACGGGATCATGTTCTCTGAGGGCCGCCAGCATCTCTGCTACCACACGCTGCAGCACCACGAGGCACCCGGCTGTCACAGTGACTTACTCTATAAAAGTGCTCTCCAGGACGATTCACGGATCGTCTGGCGAGGCATGATCAAGGTCGACCCGCTCGGGCAAAAAACCAACGGCTACCAGCGGAACGATAACTTGATTCTCGACCGCAGTGCTCGCGCCGATTCGATTCCGGGTCTGGAAATCGAGGCCGATGATGTGCGATGTACCCATGGAGCAACCAGCGGTCGAGTCGACGACGAAATGATCTACTACTGCCGAACACGTGGATTGACGCGGAAAGAGGCCGTGCGACTGATCGTGAGTGGATTTTTTCAGCAGGTTTCTGATCGCATTCCGCTGGAAAATGTGCGGACGGCACTCGGTGATGCGATCGGACGACGAATTCGGGAATATGAATAGCAGTTGCAACATGTCGCAACCGGCTACTTCAGCCCTTTGAATCTTTAAGTGACACATACGATGGATGCATTCTTCCCCGTTGCACGACTATCGGAGATCCCCGATCCCGGCAAACAGGTTGTCGAATGCGATGAGCAACTTGTCGTCCTTATTCACGTGGATGGAAAGGTGTATTGTCTGGACGATGTCTGTACGCACGATGGAGGACCCCTCGGAGATGGCACCCTGGATGGCTGTGCCATTATTTGTCCCCGCCACGGCGCACGCTTTGATATTCGCACAGGGAAACCGCTCAGCATGCCGGCCACGCAACCCACGCGGCAGCATGAAGTACGTGTTGACGGCGATCAGATTTTTGTAAAATTGGCCTAGCAGCGGCGAGGGCGCTAAAAATATTCCCTGCAAAAAATCCTGCACAACAAAGGCTGGAGTTCTCTTATGTCACAATCGCAAAATAGCATCTCAGAAGATCATGTTCTTGAAAAACTCAAAAATGTGATTGATCCGGAGTTGTTTGTAAATATTGTCGACCTGGGGTTGATTTACGGAGTTGTGGTTGGTGCAGACGAAGCGACTGCAGAAAACAAGCCGGAGCAAAAAAGAGTCGATGCGGAGGCCGGACAAGAGGCACAGCCGGAGGGGGTCTGTGTGAAAATTGAGATGACGATGACCAGTCCTGCCTGCCCTGCCGGACCGCAACTGATCAGTGGGGCAAAAAAAGAAGTCGGTTCCATTGCGGGCGTGGGTGGTGTGGAAGTCAAAATCGTACTCGATCCACCCTGGACACCCGATCGCATGACCGAGGATGCGAAGGACCAACTCGGTATCTTTTAAGCTTTTTTACTGCTAACCGCGTGTCGCCCAGTAGCCCCCACGTGCGTGATCAAACTGCGCTTCTTCCCCTCTGTGCATTCGATCCACCTTTCCTTGATTGAAAACCGTACGGCCCATAACCCACGTTCGCACGCACCAACCGGTGAGCGTTTCACCGTGCCAAGGCGTCCAACCACATTTTGTCCATTGCGTCTCATCGCGGACCTCTTGGCTGCGATTTAAATCGACAAGAATCAGATCGGCATCGTAGCCGACCGCAATTCTTCCCTTATCGATGATATCCCACACGCGGGCCGGGGCATCGCACATCCAGCCCACTACCTGCTCAATGGTAATCTTCCCCCGATGGACCTGGTCAAGCATGAGGGCCAACGAATTCTCTACAGCGGGCAGACCCGACGGTGAACTGGGGTAAGGCTTGGATTTTTCCTCGCGGGTATGCGGCGCATGGTCAGTGGCGATTACCTGAATGGTTCCCTCCTGAAGTGCTTCCCATAAACCCTTATTATCCGCCGCCGTTTTGATCGAAGGATTCATCTGCACACGTGAACCAAGTCTTTTGTAATCATCTGTGTTAAAAAATAAATGATGAGGACAGACTTCTGCTGTTATCCGATCACGATGATCCCGTAATAGCTCTGTCTCAGCTGCCGTTGAGACATGCAGAACGTGAAACCGGTGCGCATGCCGGTGCGCAAGTTCAATGGCCCGTCGCGTGGCGATCAACGCTGCTTCGACAGTACGCACCCGCGAATGATCGGCCACGTCCTTCGATGCGACATAGACCTCTGCGTTTCGCCGTACTGTTGCTTCATCTTCACAGTGTGCGGTGATCGGCAATGTCGTTGCTGCGAAGATCTGCTCGAGGGCTTCTTGTTCCTCGACCAATAAATTACCCGTACTCGAGCCGATGAAAATTTTGATCCCTGGCGTTCGCTCTGCAGCGGCAAGTTCGTCAACGTTTTCAGGAGTCGCACCAATGTAAAAGCCATAATTTACAAGACTTTTCCCTGACGCGAGGGCCAACTTTTCTTCGAGCCGCTGACAGGTTGTCGTCGTGGGGTTCGTATTGGGCATTTCGAGAAAAGTCGTCACACCCCCTTTGGCACAAGCGGCCGATGCCGTGGCAAGATCCTCCTTGTGCGTGAGACCGGGCTCGCGAAAATGGACTTGGTCATCGATTACCCCGGGCAGCAGATGAAGGCCCCGTGCATCGACCGTTTCATCGGCTGATATCTGCACCGCCGGATCGATCGCGACGATTTTTGAGCCGTCCACCAAAACTGATGTTTCACATGTATGCTCTGGAAGTACAACGACTGCATTTTGAATCAGGGTTTTCATTTTTTAACTATGCACATTCGCTGGCAATGCGGCGACAACCCTGCCTTTATAAAGAAACGTTGACGGCACCAATATACCAAGCTGCGACTGGCAGCATACACACCCAACAATTGATCTAGACAGGTTTTCCTCTTTGCGACTTTTCCTCTACGAATATGTGACCGGTGGCGGAATGTGTGATCAGCTATCCATTCCCCGTTCCCTACTCTATGAGGGACGCGGCATGGCCGAGGCGCTTGCTGATGATCTTATCGCAGCGGGATTCGAAGTCGACCGAATGATAGACCAAACGGTTTGCCCCAATAAAGAAATTTCTTCGCCAGGGCTTACCTACCATCGATTGCAGTCTGCCACAGAGGAAAGAATTCTTTTTGATCGCCTCGCGGCTAACGCGGATCGCACGCTTCTGATCGCCCCGGAAACAGATGGATCGCTTGCCGAACGCGTACGCTGGACAATCCAGGCCAATGGGCGGCTGCTTGGACCAAGCCAAGACATCATCGAATTGACCGCCGATAAACATCGACTCTCGATACATCTAGCAGCAGCAGGAATCCCCGTTCCGGTTGGGATGGCCCTCGCTGCGGGAAGCCAACTCCCTGCCGACTTTCCCTACCCGGCCGTACTCAAACCGCGTGATGGCGCTGGTTCGCAGTGGATGATATTGGTCCATCAAGCAGACGCCGGGAGGCCTGTACCTTTTGAAGCCCGTTTTGAAAAATATATTGTCGGTCAAACGATCAGCGTTGCTGTGATTGGTGGGCCAGAGGGCATCGCTGCTTTACCGGCATGCAACCAGCTACTCTCGCAAGATGGAACATTTACCTATCTCGGTGGTTCGTTTCCGCTGACCGAAGAACTAGCATCTCGGGGACAAGAACTCGCGGTGCGTGCCGCCACGGCATGTGGGGAATTCTGCGGATATATGGGCGTCGATTTGATTTTAGGAAATCATTCAGAGGAGGATTGTGTCATTGAAATTAATCCTCGACTCACAACCTCCTATCTGCTGCTCCGTCAAGCCGCTCAGGAAAATCTTGCCGAGACGATCGTCCGATGGAGTCTGGAACATTGCCCACCTCCCTCTTTCTCCCTTGCCCCTGCCGATTTCTCCTTAAGCAGCTTGCGTGAGGTCATGGCATGAATTGGCTTGCACTGGATATTGGAGGTGCCAATCTGAAAGCAGCCGATGGACAGGGATTTGCAGCAGAACAACCTTTCCCGCTATGGCAAGCACCGACACAATTGCATCGAGCAGTTGCCGATCTTTTTTCCGTCGCACCGGCAAGTAGTGCCGTTGCCGTGACGATGACGGGCGAATTAGCCGATTGCTACGCGACAAAACGAGAGGGTGTGCGACAGATCCTGCAGCAAGTGGAGCAAGCAGCAGGCGATCGCATGTTGCGGGTGTATCGAACTGCAGGCGATTTTGTGACCGCCGCCGATGCGGTGCGCGATCCCCATTCCGTCGCAGCTTCCAATTGGCATGCGCTGGCAACCTGGGCCATTCGCCAACTCCCTGCACGCGATGGACTGTTGATCGACATCGGTTCGACGACGACCGATATCATTCCGATCTCTGCAGAGAATGTCTGTGCGGTAGGCAGCACAGACGTTGACCGCTTAACCTCGGGTGAATTGGTTTATACAGGGATTCGACGCACTGGTGTGGCCACTTTGGTTTCCTTTTTGCCCTATCGAGGCCGCATGTGTGGCGTAGCCCGTGAAACTTTTGCGACGACCGGCGACGTTTATCTGACGCTCCAGAAATTAACCGAGGATCCCACAGATTTCGATACGGCAGACGGGCGTCCGGCAACACGGTCTGCCGCTCGCAATCGACTCGCCCGCATGCTCTGCATGGATGAAGAACAGATAACTTTTGAAGATAGCCACACAATCGCTGTGGCTGTGATGGAATCTCAACTCAAATTACTGCAAAGTGCGCTCGAGCAAGTATTGAATCGCCAGCAAAGAAAACTGCCTACGGCGCTGGTGTCTGGAAGTGGCGAATTTTTAGCCCGCGTGCTTTTAGAAAAAGCGGCTCCCGAGATGCAAGTCTTTTCGCTGAGCGAGCAAGGTAATCTGCCGATTTCGCAGTGTGCACCGGCCCATGCAGTCGCCGTACTCGCTCGAGAAAGATGCCGATGAAACCACAACCGTTTCGAGTCATCAAGTTAGGAGGGAGTCTGCTTACGCAGTCTGGGTGGGTACCGACGTTGACCGCCTGGATAGAAAAGCAATCGCACATACGAAACATTGTTGTGATAGGAGGCGGCCTCTCGGCGGATGCGGTTCGAGCGTTTGATCATTCGCAAAAACTGGATCCGTGGGTCAGCCACGAGTTAGCGGTAGAGGCATTGGGACTCTCGCTTCAAATGGCTGCAGCGGTCCTGCCTCACACACGCATCGTCGAGTCGGTCAACGCATTCGCTCCCGAATCAGAATCGATGAAGATCGAACTTTTGGACGTGCGCCCTTTTCTTCATACGCAAGAAGCCTACAAGGCGGGGGAATGCTTGCCTCATAACTGGTCGACAACGAGTGACTCGATCGCAGCGCGGATTGCTACCGTCTATCACGCTGAAGAACTCGTATTACTCAAGTCTACTTTGCCCGTACACTGCAACGACTGGGAACAAGCTGCTCAGATTGGTTTGGTCGATAAACACTTTCCTCGTGCAGTGAAGGGCGTCAGGCGTGCCTACTGCGTAGACCTTTCCGACCCTCAGCGGGCCACTTGGAAACCGTTAAGCGAACAGCGGGCCTGAAAGAGGGTTGGTTGGCGTTTACTATGCGCTAAAAATCAGTCCTCCCCGTTGTGTTGCTTTACGAAAAACGACTACATTGGGAGAAATCCTCATAGATTCCCCGCCCGCGCCACGCCAATCCCCGAATCAAGGGTCACTCCCCGGGCAGCGAAGGGTGTTTTGCGATATGATAAGAGAATCGAACCGGGGCAGGGTTCTTCCACTCGTTAATGTTCATTCACGCCATGGCATATCTCG